>CAYGPI010000164.1:0-1515 GCA_964351745.1 uncultured Francisellaceae bacterium | reverse complement strand
TTCTTTGTACCCTTTTTGGATGAGGATTTGCAAAAGGGGGTGCTCAGGATGGAAGCTTTGGAGGACAACTTCACCCTTCTTCTCTTCACGCCCAGCTCGACCAGCAACCTGGGTGATGAGTTGGCCCATGCGCTCGACGGCTCTAAAATCTTGGCTAAACAATCCTCCATCAACATCAACAATAGCGACAAGGGTTATATTGGGGAAGTGGTGCCCCTTGGCTAGCAGCTGTGTGCCAATGATTATTTGTGCGCAGCCATTATTAATAAGCTCTAGTTTTTCTTCAAGTTTACCTTTAAGTTTAGTGGTGTCGCTATCGACACGAATTTTTGAAACGTCAGGAAATGCTAACTCTAAACTTTCCTCAAGTTTTTCTGTACCAATGCCTACAGGGTTCATTTCAAAATCGCATTCTGGACAATTTTTAAATTTTGGATAAGCTTTATCGCAATGATGGCACATCAGGGTATTCTTGGCGTGATGCACAATAAGTTGGGCGTCGCATCGGTTGCAACCAGCGGTATGCCCACATTCATAACACATAAAAGTTGGCGCATATCCTCGTCGATTCAAAAAGATAAGAGCCTGATTGCCAAGTTGCGTGTGTTGTTTGATCTTCTCAATAAGGGTCGCACTTAATCCTCCTTGAAGCTTTTTATGCCTTACATCAATGACATCGATTTGTGGCAGACGTGCTTGATTAATTCGTTGGTGTAAGATGAGGTGATGGTACTTGCCAGATTGCGCATTGTGCAAGCTTTCAAACGAAGGCGTGGCGCTACCTAAAATGACTGGGCAATTATCTATTTGCCCACGAAGAACAGCTAAATCCCTTGCGGAATATTTGAATCCATCTTGCTGTTTAAAAGAGCTATCATGCTCTTCATCAACAATGATCGTATCTAACTTTTTAAAAGGTAGAAATAAAGCAGATCTAGTTCCGATGACAACAGCTTGAGGGTTTTGATTGACGTATTGCCAAACGCATAGCCTTGCCTTTGGTGTTAACTTAGAGTGATAAATGAGCACTTTGCCCTTTAACCTTTGGGAGAATCGCAATAAGGTTTGAGGCGTCAAGGATATTTCTGGTAATAAAATGAGGGCACTGGCGCCTCTTTTTTGGACTTCTAACAGCATTTGTATGTAAATTTCGGTTTTACCTGAGCCTGTTACCCCGTCGAGTAAGAAAGTTTTAGAGGCATGGTTATCTTCATTCATTGTTGTCGAATGAAGTAAGAGATCCATAATCTTGGTCTGAGCAGGGGTGAGTATGGGGGCGACATGAAGATCTTCACCTTCCACATAACAGCTTTTTACAAGTTCGATGTTTAGAGCGAGATCCTTGCCCTCTTTAATGGCTTTTGGTAGCCCTGTACAAATAACTTCGCCAAAAGAGTGGTGGTAATATTTTTGTGCACTGCAAAGCAGTTGCCAGGTATTTTTGGGAAATAGAGGTTCGCTGTCAATAATATCAAGAATGGCCCTTAATTTACTGATGGGGAGCTCACTTTTACC
>CAYGPI010000163.1:0-1546 GCA_964351745.1 uncultured Francisellaceae bacterium | reverse complement strand
GCCAGCTCGTGTTAATACACCACCTGGTTGCGCCATAATTGGAAAAATATGACCTGGCTGGGCAATCTCTGATGGCTGAGCATGTTTACTCGCCGCCACTTGAATCGTACGTACTCTGTCTGGTACCGAGATACCAGTGGTCACACCTGTGGAAGCTTCGATGGACACGGTAAAGTTAGTACCAAATTTACTTTGATTATGACCTGTGACCATCAACGGTAAATTCAATTGTTTGCACCGTTCTTGGGTCATTGGCATGCAAATCAAACCTCGACCAAACCTAGCCATAAAGTTAATATGAGCTTCAGTGACAGCACCTGCGGGGATGACTAAATCACCCTCATTCTCTCTGTCTTCATCATCCATCAAAATGACCATACGGCCAGCTTTCATGTCTTCTATAATTTCTTGCGTTGTATGCATTACAATTCTCTTATGGTTGCAGTCACTTTGAGATCGGAGCCCACTTTTACGAACTCCTCAAAAGATAAAGGGATGTGCCTGTCTAAAGACTCAAGATCAACATGAAACATGCCCTTAGTATTCGCCCCTAAAATTTTGGGAGCTATGTAAAAAACGAAGTTATCAACAAGTCGTTGCTCTATAAAGGCACCAAGTAATTCGTGACCTGACTCTAACAAAACTTCATTGATTTGCTGCTGACTGGCTAGCCATGTTAAAAGTGCCTTTAAATCAATATGCCCTTTCGCAAGCTTAAACCGCACAATGAGGCAATCACCACCACCGTCTGATAAAGCAGCCTTAAAATTCTTAATAGCTTCCTCAGAAAGACTATCGGAAACAGCTACCATGGTTTGGCCTGGTTGTTTAAAAATTTCTGCTTGTGGCTCTACTCTTAATTGACTATCAACAATCACGCGAAGTGGTTGTCTAAAGTAGCTATTTTCTGTGCAAGGATGGCGCACGGTTAATTTGGCATTATCAGTATTAATTGTTTTGTAGCCAGTCATAATGGCCCCAACTTGCGCTCTTAAAGTATGAGCATCTTGGCGACTCTCTTCAGACGTAATCCATTGACTCTGACCATTAGCCATCGCTGTTTTACCATCCACAGATGAAGCGACTTTGGCTATCACAAGCGGCAAGCCCTTTTGCATTCTTTTAAAAAAACCTTGGTTAAGACGCGCAGCTTCTTCTTCTAAAACACCAACCTCAACCTCAATCCCAGCTTCTTTTAACTCAGCGATGCCTCGTCCGCTTACAAGTTCATTGGGATCTAGGCATGCAATCACACAACGCTTAATTCTTTGCTCAATCAAAGCATGCGTGCAAGGTGGGGTTCGCCCAAAGTGCGCACAGGGCTCAAGAGTGACATAGCAAGTCGAAGACTCAAGACTAGTCGATGCTTTGGATATAGCATCGCGCTCTGCATGCAACAATCCTGTTTTCGCGTGAAAACCACGGGCGATAATCAGATTATCTTTAACAAAAACACACCCTACTCTTGGGTTAGGGTGGGCACTTGTCAATCCTTTTTTTGCCTCCAAGAGGGCTTCTTCCATGAATCTTTGGTCATTAGAGATCT
>CAYGPI010000162.1:0-1667 GCA_964351745.1 uncultured Francisellaceae bacterium | reverse complement strand
AGGTTATGCTCCAGTTTTTTACCAAAACCAATACCTGGATCTAAAATAATCTTATCTGCCGACACACCTGCAGCTATCGCTGCTTCTTTTCGTTCCTGAAGAAATTTTTTGACCTGCTTGGTCACCTGAGTATAACTAGGATTATCTTGCATGATTTGCGGGTCATTTTGCATATGCATCAAACATACATAAGCATTATGTTTAGCAACTATTTCAAGAGCGCCATCGTCGAGCAAAGCTTGCACATCATTAATAAGCTCAACACCCAACTCAAGGCAAGCCTGCATCACCTTTGCATGTCGCGTATCCACAGAAATTGGCACATCAAATCTTTGCTTTATCGCTTGCACGGCAGGTAACACTCTAGCAAGTTCTTGATCTATTGAAACAGGTTGGGCACCGGGTCTTGTGGACTCACCGCCAATATCAATGATATCAACCCCATCGCGCACCATCACTTCACAAGCTCTAAGCGCATCATCCAAATGAAAGTGGAGACCCCCATCATAATATGAATCGGGGGTTATATTAAGGATCCCCATAACCATGGGGCTAGATTTTAATATCATGCTACAGCCAATTTATTATTCTTTTATTAATGCTCGTTTGCTGGATCACTATTGTCCATAGTAGGATGATTTTTATCATCCGCCTTAGGCTCTTCTTCCTCAACAGAAGCTTCAGTTCCACCAGAGGAGTCATCTGAGTCTGTGGTTACCCAATCTTTAGGCTCCCGAGGTGTTTTACCACTCATTAAATCACTCAACTGATCGCCATTGATAGTTTCATATTTCAATAAGGCTTCAGCCATAGCATGCAAGATTTCGATTTTTTCGGTCAATATTTGCTTAGCTGTTGCATAATTTTTATCAACAATAGCTCTGACTTCTTCATCAATAAGGCTGGCTGTTGGCCCAGAAATCTCTTTGCGAGAAACAGAAGAGTGACCAAGGAAAACTTCTTGTTCATCTTCATTATAAGTAAGAGGCCCAAGTTTTTCTGAAAGCCCCCAACGTGTCACCATATTACGAGCAATTTCTGTTGCTCGTTGAATATCGTTACTGGCACCAGTGGTTACAGCATTTTTTCCAAAGATTAACTCTTCAGCAATACGCCCACCAAATAAAGTTGCTAACTGACATTCTAGCCCTAATCTTGAAAGACTATGTCTATCTTGATCTGGCAGGAACATCGTAACCCCAAGAGCTTGCGCCCTAGGAATAATTGTCACTTTATACACTGGATCATGCTCTTCAACAGTCAAACCAACAATGGCATGCCCTGCTTCATGGTATGCCGTCAGTTTTCTTTCCTTAGGAGACATAACCATACTTCGGCGCTCAACCCCCATAAGAATTTTATCTTTAGCGCTTTCAAACTCAGACATATCAACTAAACGCTTATTATGTCTTGCGGCAAAAAGAGCGGCCTCATTAACCAAGTTAGCTAAGTCTGCCCCAGAAAAGCCAGGTGTTCCTTTTGCAATGACAATAGGCTCAACGTCGTCAGAAATAGGGATTTTACGCATATGAACTTTAAGAATTTGTTCGCGGCCTTTGATATCTGGTAAACCAACAACCACTTGTCTATCAAAACGACCAGGGCGCAGCAACGCTTTATCTAAGACATCAGGTCTATTCGTTGCAGCAATGACAATAACCCCTTCA
>CAYGPI010000161.1:0-1716 GCA_964351745.1 uncultured Francisellaceae bacterium | reverse complement strand
AACTTGCGTTATCAAATCATCATGGTCGATGATTTTGCTTTTGATGAGTTTGCCAGAGCCAAGAAAGCAGATAAGCCTGTGACAGATAAAAGAGCAAAGCCGGCTGATTCACTGCCTATGTAAATGTCATTTGCTCAAACTTAGCACAGCATATAGCATCTTTCTTGACCGAAAGATGCTGCTGTGATTAAAATATCACTCGACATGGTTTTTTTTAAGTCATTTGATTAGATGGGAAATTCGAACTCATGGCAGTAAACGCAAATAATGAATATAAAGAAAAATTGTTAGTAGGTAAGATTAACAAGCCATTGTGGTATGGTAGTTTTTTTTCTATAAGTCCAGGCCATGGTTTATTTTCAAGAAGCGTACGAACATGCTCTGTGAGTATCGGCAAGGGGGCTAATTACTATAGGCACACTCTCGCGCTTGACGAAGTCCCATCAGATGTCAACCAATTCCTGATTGATAAAATATACGATCCTTTGTTAAAAGAGCTTAAAGATAATCTTGATAGCGGTGCTATAAAGGAAGAGGATGCATACGAGTTTATTCACGTTCATCTTGCCCTTATTTTGCTTTTGCGTGAGACCGTCGTTCAGGCTATTAAAAACCCTGATGCGTATCAAAACTATATCTATGGAGATTCTATTTTTGATTGGAATGAGCAATTGTTGCTTACTTTATTAACGCCATTCGCCCCAGGTTTGAGAGACATCCCGCGTGTTCTAGTAAGTTTTTGTGTTGCTTTGATCTTGCTTCCTTATGTAATTTTAAAGTGGTGTTTGCTAAGCCCTTTACAAAACCTTTGTCGAAGACCATTTTTCTATGATGAGAAAATAGATGATGAAAACTTACTTTTGCGTGTTAAAAGCACTCTCAATAGAAAGCAGCGCTTAACACTTGCAATGATTTTCAGTAGCACTCCGAAGACTTCAGACTTAGATCTGAAGAATAACCACCAAACTAGTGGTGATTTTAGAGAGTATGCACTTTTCTCTGGTACCGCAGTAACGCGGAGTATTTTGCCATTTTTACCCCCTGATCGTACCTATATCCGTGAAGATGTGGTTAAAATAGAGTTTAATAATAGATAGCCGCATCGCACGAAAACTTACTGAGCTCAAAAAATTTTTAAAAATAAAAAAACAACAAGGATTATATCTCAAAGATCCCCTGATCTCTATTTGCACTTTTTAAGTGTTACTACTTGAAATATCTGAAAAAAAGATCATGCTTGTGATTATTTCTTGAGGAGATAATCTCAAATGCTATCACTTAACCCACACAGACTGATTAATGCTGAAGCGATTATGGCTTCTTTGTTTGGTGATGTGCTGCATAAAAAACGGCAGTTATCTTTAGCTTATGCCGCAATGGGAGTGCTGGCGAGTGACTCCTTGTTTTTGCATCAAATTGGCGAAGCTTTAGCAAAAGCTCGCGGAACGAATAAAAAACATGCGACAAAGCAGATAGACCCGACATTCCGCACCTGTTTTTAAGAATAAATATCCTCATATGGCGGGCCTAAGCACGAAATAATGACTTTGTGGCGTTCAACTAACCCCAATATGCGTATTACTGAACCGTCGATTGTCAAAACATCAATTCCCTTAAAGCACTGAAACACCCATCTGGCTGTTGGCTTTTGCGTTGGTTTCCTTTTCATGTCTGGAAAATGAGAGCCAGTCGCTTTAAGTCGCTCTCGGATCTGAT
>CAYGPI010000160.1:0-1894 GCA_964351745.1 uncultured Francisellaceae bacterium | reverse complement strand
GCTTAGAGCTGACTGTTGACTACGGTATTTTGTGGCCAATTTCTTCTGTCATTTTTTGGGTGATGAAAAAAATTCATGAGGTTGTTGGTAATTGGGGTTGGTCAATTATCCTGGTAACTATATTTATTAAAGCTGTTTTCTTTAAGCTTTCTGCTGCAAGCTATCGCTCGATGGGGCACTTGCGCAGGGTACAACCAAAAATTACAGCGCTTAAAGAAAAAATGGGCGACGATAAGCAGCGCTTTTCGCAGGCTATGATGGAGCTCTACAAGAAAGAGAAAATTAATCCGCTGGGTGGATGTTTGCCAATCTTGGTTCAGATCCCTGTCTTCATTGCGCTGTATTATGTTCTTCTTGAGAGTGTTGAGTTACGCCAAGCACCCTTTATGCTTTGGATCCAAGATTTATCAAGCAAAGATCCGTTTTATATTTTGCCGCTACTCATGGGCGCATCCATGTTGATTCAGCAAAAATTAAGCCCTGCGCCGGCAGATCCGATGCAAGCTAAAATGCTGATGTTGATGCCCGTTGTGTTTACAGTTCTTTTCTTGTCTTTCCCAGCAGGTTTGGTCTTGTATTGGGTGGCTAACAACACGTTATCGATCACTCAGCAATGGTACATTATGCGCAAGCTCGAGAAAGAAGGCTTGGGTAGAAATATTAATAAACCAGCTAACGACGTGAAAGCATAAGGGTTTCACAGGAGTTTATGTGGAAGCCGACATTGACACGATTGTTTCAAGAGCAACAGCCCCCGGAAGAGGGGGCGTTGGCATCGTTCGAGTTTCTGGGCCAAAAGCTCTAGATATCGCGTGTTTAATTCTTCAAAAAAAACCTAAGCCTCGCTATGCACACTACGGTCCTTTTTCGTTTGAGGGGCAGGTGCTAGACACAGGCATTAGTCTTTATTTTCCAGATTCAGCTTCTTACACTGGCGAAACCGTTGTTGAGTTTCAGGGGCATGGTGGCCCTGTCGTGATTGATTTGCTCATTGATGCTTGCACGAAGCTTGGGGCTCGCCTGGCCGAGCCGGGCGAGTTTACTAAGCGTGCTTTTTTAAATGGCAAGATTGATTTGGCTCAAGCAGAATCTATCGCTGACTTAATTGATGCGAGTACGGCCAAGGCGGCGCTTGCTGCGGGCCATTCTTTGAGCGGAGATTTCTCTAAGCAGGTGACTCAAATTGATGCGCAGCTTATTTCGCTTCGAATGTATGCTGAGGCTGCGATTGATTTTTCTGAAGAGGAAATTGATTTTTTAGACAATCAAGCTTTTTGTCAACAGTTTACTCAGGTTGAAGCTTCTTTTCTTTCTCTGCATAAAGGGGTAGCTCAAGGGGTAACCCTTCAAGAGGGGAAAACACTCGCTATTATTGGCGCCCCAAATGCTGGCAAGTCTAGTTTACTTAATCTGTGGTCGGGAGAGTCGGCATCCATCGTGACGGACAAGCCAGGCACGACAAGAGACACGGTGACTCGCACCGTCATGCTTGATGGGGTTGTGATTCGCTTACTAGATACGGCAGGCTTGCGTGTAACAGATGATGATATTGAGCAAGAAGGCATTAAGCGTGCTAAGCAATCCATGGCGATTGCTGATTGGGTTTTGTGGATCCATGATGGCGCCTCTCAAGGGCAAGATGAATTTTCAAAAAAGGCGCTAGAGGGGCTTGAGGATAAAACCATAGAGGTTTATAACAAGATTGATATCAGCGGTCATTTGCCTGGGATCCATCATGGGGCTGCTTTCGTGAGTGCTAAAACACGAGAGGGGTTTGATGATTTTCTGGGGTGGCTTAAGCTGCGATTTAATATTGAAGTTCAAGAGGGGATCTTTTTGGCTCGTCGGCGCCATTTGGACGCTCTCGACCGGTGCCATCGCCACATTGCGATGG
>CAYGPI010000159.1:0-1932 GCA_964351745.1 uncultured Francisellaceae bacterium | reverse complement strand
AGACGATAATGCTTGAAGAGGAAACGAATAGTTATAAGTTGTACGCCAAAACTGGTGCGGCCACTAAAAATTGGGTTGGTCATGCTTGGTATGTGGGTTTTGTTGAAACAGCAGATCAAGTATGGTTTTTTTCTACAAATTTAGAAGTTAACGATAGAGAAGATCTATTGAAGCGAAAACAAATTACTTTGGAATCAATGAGAAGAAAGGGGATTATTGCTTAACTTAAGATTCGATCCCTGACGCTTTAAGCCGATAGTCAGTGCGTACTCTTTTATATCATAGCAAATCTTAATCTGATTGTACTAGTATGATCAGAGTAAAAACAAACAGCCTCTAAAGAGAGGACTGCCACCATATCTACCTGGTCTAACATCATTAACAACCAGAGCGTGTTTGTAACACGCTATCTCAGGATGGCGCTATAATTTAACATGAATAATATAAATCTTTCATGAGGGGCCATGCAATCAAAGATCAGACCAAATAAAACCTTGCTCTATATCTTTGTTTTGATAATCACATTCATTGCTGGCTGTTTAAATGACCAGACGGGAGCGCTGCTTCTTCAGCCAGCGCGTTTTGTACCAGCGGTGGTTGAACAGGTAAATTGGCAGAAAATAGAAGCCACCATAAAAGTAGTTGAAGTAGAAGTAGAAAACTTGTTGCTCTCATGTGACGGGTATAAATTAGCTTTTAGTTATAACTATACCTTTAAGGGAAAAGAATATTTTAGTGATCTCATAAATTCCCGATATTCTATTGATGATTGCTGGCCCTATGGTAAAAACGCGAAAGAGCATCTTGCAAAGCAATATAGGCAAGGGCAGAGCATTCACATCTGGGTAAATAAAATTAATCCACGTGAGTCAATGTTGGAGAGAAATTTCCTAGTCTCTTTTCTAGTCGCTTTTGTACCAATCGCATTTTTTTTGGCATTTTGTTGGTTTGTTACTCAAGTGATTATTTATCTTGGGCAACGCCTCAATATCCATGGTTTTGCACATTATGCCCCAGAGATTGAGCCAACCTACATCCCAAAAAATTATACGCTCATTTTATCATCAAGTTTTCAACCCATGGTGTTTGTTGGCGTTATCGTGCTTCTCCTTGTTTTTAATGTTATTTTTATGGCCCCTGTATGTCAGATTCTTGCGAAGATAATTGACGATTATATCTTGGTGCCAGAATTATATAGAATAATTTTTTGGTCTTTGATCTGTGTTCAGTTAATTTTCTTAGGTGTTTATTTTTATTCGCGAAGACATTCCATATCTATAAGGCTACCTACAGATATCATTTATATGGGCGATGAAATTACTATTGAGTTGACAAGCGAGAAGCCATTAGCATTTAAGTTCATGGAGCTTTATCTGACAGTTACAGAGAATGCTACACGAGGAGATGGCAAGAATAAATTAACTAGACATAAGGAAGTATATTCAAACAGTCTGTTAAGGCTTGAAAATAAGCAAGATTTCACTCAGTACTCCTTAACTTTTATTGTGCCTCAACATTTGCATCCTACTTTGATGGGCAGCTCATTTTCAATTCAATGGGGTTTTCTTATTAAGACTAGAAGTATGTTTTGGAATAATGTCCCTCAGAAATATGAATTTACCATCAGCCCAAAAATGGAAATAAGTGATGACAATAAAAATTAGTCTAGATAAAACTACTTACAAGCCTGGGGAAGCCATATGCGGCTTCTGTGAGTGGCAATCAACATCAAATAAACCTCCAAAATGGGTCATGGTGAGTCTTTTTTGGTATACAGAAGGTTATTGTGGTGAAGAAATTCATGTGGTTCAACAATTAAAACAAAATCCTTCTGAGACTTCAGGTGTTGTGCCATTTGATTTTAGCATGCCCGCTTACCCGCAAAGTTACAAAGGGAAATTATTTAAAATTCATTGGGCTCTGGAGGCAGGG
>CAYGPI010000158.1:0-1984 GCA_964351745.1 uncultured Francisellaceae bacterium | reverse complement strand
ATAGGAATGTTATATAAAATTGTATTAGTTTATTTACTATGTGTCATGTCAAATTGACTTCAAAAAGGGACATGACAAAGGGACATGCAGAATCAAACAAAAGAAACAAAAGGGACAGGCAGAAACTGATAAGGCACAAAAAGGGCAGGCATAATCAACAACAAGTAAAGTTGCACCATTTGGTTTTCGAACTAAATTTTGTTGTTTCCTTATTTATCCCTTCAATTACTAGCTATGAATTAAATAAGCTTGATATAAATTTGAAATATGTTAGTTTGACAACCATTGCTCTATGACTGATTTATGGTCAGCTTTGAGTGATTAAAAGTGTCGTAAAAAAGATATACATTTAAAAAAGGTAGTAGGATGAAGATTTTAGAAGCACATGAACTTACACAAATATCAGGCGGTGATTTTTATCTCGGCGATAACACTTGGATACATGTGAGTAGTGCTGGTATTCCTAGCAATGCTTATACGTATATTGATCAGCTTCAGCAGCAAATGTTTGATGGTACAATCTCAATTAATCAAGGTGTTAGTCAGATTATTAATGCAGGATATGCTGTCTCACTCGATACATACCTAACTCATGTAGAGAATGGTCAATTTACGATTTATCATTCTTAAAAAACAATTTGTCTCACATAAGCGTCCTGTCAGGGACGTTGAGTTCCATGTGATAGCTCTCAGCCAATTACTGCACAAGTTCTTTGGCTGAGGTTCATGGGCCACTAGCCAAAGAAATCTTCCCTAGAGCATGATTCAACGCCAAGAAAAGCTAGAATTTACAATTGACACTTACTGTGCCCCAAATTCAGCTTTATTCGGGTAAATTTTATATTAATAAATGACTGGTGAGAAAACCTTTATTCTACGTCGAGAGCCTTTCTAATAGGCCATCATGTGCTCTGGTCCCCACTGAAATACCACCAAATATCAGGGGAGTCTCAAAATCCCCAAATCTCATTTTGTGTTAAATAACTTGATATGACCTAATAGTTCTTTACCAGCCAGGCAGGATTCGATATCCTGCGTGTTGTATTAGAGATAAGTACCTAACAATATAGATGTTAGTTTTAAAACTAGCGCAAAGATATCTACAAGTCACTTTCTTGCTCTGTATTAAGTTTTCAACTTCTTTAAAATGTGGGATCTGAAATGTCGTCCAATAATAATAATGCTAACGAAATTGGGTTATTACAAACCACTTCCCTTGTGACTGGTAATTTAGTTGGCTCAGGTGTTTTCTTGCTTCCAGCATCATTGGCTCTATATGGATCTGTTAGTTTGTTAGGGTGGTTTGTCACTGGTATAGGCGCATTATTGCTAGCTCTCGTTTTCTCCTACTTAAGTTCAAAATCGCAAGCAACCGGCGGGCCTCATAATTTTGTTCTTGAGCAATTTGGAGTAGAAGCAGGGTTTTGGGTGGCTTGGAGCTATTGGATCTTATCTTGGATTTCAAACGCAGCCTTAATTGTTGCAGCAGTCAGTTATTTTTCAAGTATTTTTCCAGGATTGTCTCTTATTTCTATTTTAGGCATGGAAATTCTTATTCTAGTCTCAATCACTCTCGTTAATCTCTATGGTATACGTCTTGCGGGTAATTTTGCTTTTGTGATGACAGTGCTAAAGATATTGCCTCTGGTCGTGATCCCTATTGCTGGGATTTGCTATATTGACTTTGCCAATTTTAAACCTCTTGTAGCAGATGGTTTTACGGTATGGTCTGGCCTTAAGGGGGCTATGTTTCTATGTATATGGGCCTTCATTGGTTTAGAAACAGCGACGGTGCCAAGTGCGCAGGTGACCAATGCCTCTAAAATTGTGCCACTCGCAACAATTCTAGGTACATCCTTAGCTCTTGTCGTTTATTTGTTAGGTTTTGCAACGATGATAGGCGTTATGGGCACTCCAGCATTAGCCAATTCCTCAGCCCCATATGCTGATTTAGCAAACACCTTGTTTGGAGGAAGCTGGACAT
>CAYGPI010000157.1:0-2023 GCA_964351745.1 uncultured Francisellaceae bacterium | reverse complement strand
GCCGCCAGCACTACTGATAGCTGTTTCTAGTGAACTTGTTGCAGAGAGTGGAATGTGTAAAGCTTTAATGGCATCGGCTAACTTTTCGGTGTTAACTAAATTTTCTTTAGCAATAAACTCATATAATAAACCAATTTTCGCGTCAGGGAGACGCGTGGTTTTTTTAATATGACTAGTTAAGGATCGGGACCCTCGCGGTTTTGATAAGGCAACCATTAGTTTTTCTCTAGAGGTATCGGGCGCAAGATCCAAAGCCAGTGCCGCGGCCCCTGTTAAGGCTAACTCATCTCTCAATTTCGCCGAAGCGGTATCAATAATCACGGTGTGTAAGTTCGTATTTTTGCGGGAAACTAACGTAATTTTCAATTTATTTAGTAAGGTAGCTATGAATTAATGCCTAGTTAATGAACAATAGTTGACTTTTTAGACACAAATAGGCAGAATACTGCCTAACAGAAAAGCAGCAGTTTGCCAGCATCATACAAGAGATCGTGATGTGAGTTAGCTTAATAATAAGTCTTTAAAATTTTTTATTTTATCAATGAGGCTTCATCAATGAAAAGTAATATTACGACCGCAATTTTGTTATTAGCACTAGGGTTAACCACCGCCGTTCAAGCTAAAAATGACGTTTATGATTTAGCAACCACCACTCACCCCATCGTCATAGCAACCGGCGAATCTGCCACGGTCACTTACGCATTCAATAACACCAATGGTTACATTTTAGAATGCGTTAATGATGATGCAGATAGCGACACCTACTCCACGATGAGCTGGGAAGATGGCCATGCCGATCTTACTTTTAACCGTGCCAGTGAACTGCCAGTTGTACTGAGAGATACTTCTATTTATGCGCAACAGTTTGGCCACCAAGCTAAACGTGAAGGTAGCTTCACCATTAAAAATGAGCTGGGATCTGCTGGTAGTAATTTCATGCTAAATGTTTCCTGTCATTATGTTCATAATGGTAGCTAACACTCATCAATGGCAACAAGGGGTCCTAAGGATTTTGCCTCCAAAAAAGACAAAAACCGCTGTAGCCCCTTATACAAGCCGCCTCCCAGCGGGGTATACTTTTTTAAACAGGCGAATATCCATCAATTGAGCGCATCATTTCCTCTAAATTTGGCAAATCATCACTCAACTCAAAGTTGTAGGTTCCTTTCAGGTTGATATTGTGTCAGGCAACCGGTGATGCTTGCTTTACAACCTCTATTTTTTGTTGGTCATCTTGGTGTTCAAAGTTATCAAGCAGTTGGCACAGAACCCCATATAAGGCTGATTTTTTGAATCTGTCGTATTATCGTGCCTTTTATTTATTAGAATCACTTTCTATACCAGATATTATCGCGTGCTGCAGAAGACAAGGAATGGTACACGAGCAAGGAGCTCAAGAAGCTTTACAGAAGATGAAGGAGGGCCCTTCGGAATCGGCTTTCAGGAGCGGGTTTCAAACCGCCTCAAGCGGCTATCATTAAGAGTGATCGTCGTGAGGATTGAGGGAAAAGGCGGATTAATACGTCAGGTATGGATAAGAAAGACGAATAAAACTGAATCACTGTTGATGCGTCGTTAAGGTTAACTGGGATCAAAACTGAGGGCATATAATATCTTCAGGATCAATCTGCAAAGTGCCTGATGATTGTGCAGGTGGTGCCCGGCGTACAGGTGGCGTGAGTCTTATCCAGGCTTCTATAAGGAACTGCAGGAACCAGTCGTCTTGATGTAAAGGGAGAAATACAAAAGTTTGATAGCTTGAGTATGAGAGTACCGATGCAAGACACTGGGGCGGAGCAACTCGTAGTAGTGATGAAGTGCCTGTAATGGGCATGGAGCGAAGGGGTTGCGTTAGACAGTCACATCCAAAATTCAACTCGCAAGAGGAGGATATTTTGGATAAGACAAAACTTGGAGAGCAGGTATTTATCTTAAGAAAACCTGCGAGCAACAGCCCAGTTTATTTGTTCACTGGAAGGTTGTTAAACCTGGGTTTATTGTCTGATGGGAGCCGTATGAGCCG
>CAYGPI010000156.1:0-2141 GCA_964351745.1 uncultured Francisellaceae bacterium | reverse complement strand
CATCTGCTCATCGCACCCCCGAGCGCACCGTTCAGTATGTAAAAGAGGCTAGCGATAGAGGTTGTGCCGTTTTCATTTGTGCTGCTGGATTGGCAGCTCACTTGGCGGGCTCTGTTGCAGCTCAAACAATCTCACCTGTGATTGGCGTCCCTCTTGATGCCGGTGGACTAAATGGCTTAGATGCTTTGCTTTCAACGGTTCAAATGCCGGGCGGTATTCCTGTTGCAACGGTGGCTATTGGAAAAGCGGGTGCTACTAATGCAGGCTTGCTAGCTGCTCAAATGCTAGCTATTAGTGATCCCGCTGTGAAAGATAAATTGCTAACGCTTCGTCAAGAGCAAGCGCAGCAGGTTCTTGAAAAAGAGCAGCGTATGCTTGCTGAGCTATAAGCCATGAATTGTGTCGTACCGCCTACCGCTCAAGGACTTAAAACGGTCGCTCATATTATGCGTGATGGCGGTGTGATTGCTTGTCCAACGGAGTCTGTATTTGGGTTAAGTTGTGATCCCTTCAATAGAGATGCTGTGCTTAAATTATTAAGCATTAAATCTCGAGATCCACAAAAGGGATTATTGTTGGTTGCAAGCCAATTTGAGCAGTTAAAGAATTTACTTAATCTTGATGATTTAGATGTGCATAAAGTTAATCAAGCATTAATGACTTGGCCCGGGCCTTACACGTGGGTCTTCCCCGCTTCTTCTAAAGTTCCAACTTGGATTAAGGGTCGCTTTTCTACGATTGCTGTGCGAGTAACGCTTCATCCTGTTGTCAAAGCTTTGTGCGATAATTTTGGTCCTATGGTCACGACAAGCGCGAATCCAGAAGGGGTTGAGCCTGCTAGAGATATTCAAGAAGTTTTAAAAATTCTACCAAAGGGCATTGATGCCCTGATTGATGCAAAAGTTGGCTCACTATCCCAGCCAACTCAGATAAGAGATGTGCAAACTGGCGAAATACTTCGTCCATAAGCAAGTCCATAAGGTTTTATGATGCAAGTTGAAATTTTTAAATCCTATTTGCAGGCTTTACAAAAAAAATCTTGTGAACGGTTAAGCCGCCTTGAGCCTAAGAAAGAATTTTCCTTTGATAATTGGGAGCGGGCGCAAGGCGGGGGCGGGCTAACTAGCATTTTGCAGGGTGGCGATGTTTTTGATAGCGCAGGTGTGAATTATTCATATGTCCATGGCGCAGCTTTACCAGCATCAGCAACTTTACATCGTCCAGAGCTGGCAGGGCGGCATTTCGAAGCCATGGGCGTTTCAAGTGTGATTCATCCTAAAAATCCATTCGCACCAACGGCACATTTAAATGTTCGGTTATTTGTGGCGCATAAAGAAGGCGAGCAGTCTATCTGGTGGTTTGGTGGAGGTTTTGACTTAACGCCATATTATCCGTTCGAAGAAGATTGTATAGCTTGGCATCTTCATGCAAAAAGCATATGCGACCCATATGGTTTGCATGTCTTTCCTAAGTATAAACAATGGGCTGATGATTACTTCTTTTTGCCGCACCGACAAGAGCACAGAGGTGTAGGCGGTTTGTTCTTTGATGATTTAAATAAATCAGTATGGGGATGGGACTGGCAGCAGTGCTTAGATTTCACTCAAAAGGTTGGTCTCGGTTTTTTAGATGCTTATATACCTATATTAGAAAAGCGGATCATGACACCTTACGAGCAAAGACATCTTGATTTTCAATCATACCGAAGAGGTCGCTACGTCGAGTTTAATTTAGTTTATGATCGAGGCACGTTGTTTGGTTTGCAATCTGGAGGACGCACAGAATCAATTCTTATGTCTCTACCTCCAAATGTAAGTTGGCAGTATGGCTTTTTTCCAAAAGAGGATTCACAAGAGCTTCATATATATAAGTACTTAAAACCAAGGGATTGGGCGCAGTTAAAAGTTAGTTAATCGCTTTCTTTGGTGGGTTTTAGAAGTTAATTTTCCAAATATAATTGATTTCAAATTAATGAAAATTAAATGAAAAAAAGGGTTGACAGTTTTTCACAATCGGGTAGAATCTGCCTCACTTGGACGAGATAACAAACAAACATCAACCCCAAGTCAATCGTTCTTTAAAATACTGAAATACCATAATTTGTGTGTGGGCCTCGTTGAGAGGAAAGACCTTGTCTGGGT
>CAYGPI010000155.1:0-2305 GCA_964351745.1 uncultured Francisellaceae bacterium | reverse complement strand
GCAAAAGTCATCACCCATGCTGGCATACCAGGTCGGCCAACATTCTCTGGTGGCGCTTCCTCATCAGACATTACGCCGCATCCTCACCTGAGGCGCGCTTACTACTTGGCAAATAATTTTTTAAGGTTTCTTCTATCACTCTTGGATTTTGACCGGCTTGGATCCCCATCAAGGCATCTATCACCAAGCTCTTAGAGATGCGCTCTTCTTCTGAACGAAGAGCCAGTTTATCAGCAATTGGGGTTGCCACCATGTTGGCTATGATCGCTCCATAAAGCGTCGTCAAAAGGGCCACAGCCATAGAAGGACCAATCGATTTTGGATCATCCATCGCTGATAACATTAAAACTAAGCCAACCAAAGTACCAATCATGCCCATCGCGGGTGCAACATCAGCTAAAGCTTGAAAAACTTTTTGGCCAATCACATGTCTTTCATAAGTAAGATTCATGTCTTTAAACATCATATTTTTAACAACAGCAGGCTCATGACCATCGATTAACAGCTGAACCCCTTTTTTCATGAAATCATTTTTTATCTCTATACCTTCTAATGACAGAAGACCACCTTTTCTAGCAGCATCTGCAATGCTAGATGCTTCTTCAATAAACTCATAGTGATCCACTCTCTTAAATAGAAAAGCCTTCGCGGCAGTCCCTAATGCTTTAAAAAATTGACCCAAACCAAATTTTGACATCACGACTAAAAATGAGCCGCCAAAAACAATGACAAGCGATGGAACGTTGACAAAAACCATTAAACCGCCACCAAGCACCATGCTGGTGAAAACAACAGCGAAGGCGCCGATAATTCCAATCAGTGTCGCTAAATCCACTATGCGCTCCCTCTTCCACAACCATCACATTATCAAAATAATTATAGTCTATTTAATAACTCACACTTTATCCCCAAGCTTTTTATGAGGATTAATTGACGAGTCACTCTGTCTGGGTTAACTTTCAGGTTTTTGATGGAATGATCTATGCCGAATGTGAAAAAAGCAAAGATACCTAACTTTGAAAAAGCCCTTTCATCACTAGAAGAACTAGTCGAAAACCTGGAAGATGGTGATTTAGCACTAGAAGATGCTTTAAACCAGTACGAAAAAGGTATCAAACTAGCTAAAGAGTGTCAGTTTGCTTTAAAATCAGCTGAGCTTCGAGTTAAAACATTAATGGAAGAAAACAACCAAATTCTTGGCTCATTATCTGATAGTGAAATGGATGAATAATATAGAAACATCGAATAACTTGGCATACTGGTCAAATATATCAATTCAAAGAATTGAGCAAATGCTTAAGCAACTTTTACCAGCTCAAATGACTGCACCGCAGGACTTTAATGCTGCCTTGCATTATGTGATGTCAAATTCAGGGAAAAGGCTAAGATCCACGCTTGTTTATATGACAGCAAGCATGTTGGGCGGCAAACTTGAAGATGCCGATCTTCCAGCAACAGCAGTTGAGCTCATCCACACCTACTCACTCGTTCATGATGACTTACCTGCTATGGATGATGATGCCATGAGACGAGGTAAACCTTCGTGTCATTGCGCCTTTACTGAGGCAACTGCTATTCTAGTTGGTGATGCACTGCAAACATTGGCATTTGAAGTTCTAAGCATGCCAAGTCGCATCCCAGCTAAGAATCAACTTCAAATGGTTCAAACCTTAGCTAGAGCCAGCGGTCTTCATGGTATGTGTAAAGGCCAAGCTTTAGATGTTGCAGCAACCAATCAAGTCCTCTCATTAGAAGCTTTAAAAGATATGCATCAATGTAAAACAGGTGCTCTTATAGAAGCTAGTATTATGCTTGGTGCTCAAGTTTCGAACCAAGCGACAACTGAAGATTTAATCATTTTAAAGCAATTTGCCCAACGCATAGGGTTAGCTTTTCAAGTGAAAGACGATATTCTTGATGTCATAGGGGATCCACTTGTGATTGGCAAACCTCAAGGAAGCGACGAAGCACAAGGCAAAGCTACTTACACTCAGCTACTCGGTTTAAAGCCAGCCATGGAGTACGCTACTCAGTTATGTGAAGAAGGTAAAACTTTTTTAAGAGATCTAAAGCACAATAGTGCCCCACTTCGTGGTCTTGCAGACTACATTAACCAAAGGGTCGCCTAATGGCATTATTAGAGAAGATAGATTCCCCTCAAGACTTAAAAAAGCTAGACAGCAAAGAGCTGACGATTCTAGCTGGGGAAATGCGCCAGTTTCTTTGCGAATCATTAAATCAAAGCGGTGGTCATTTTGGAGCTGGTCTTGGCACTATAGAGCTAACGATCGCACTCCATTATATC
>CAYGPI010000154.1:0-2360 GCA_964351745.1 uncultured Francisellaceae bacterium | reverse complement strand
GCTATATGTCGCAGCAACAAGAGCTAAAAAGAATTTGTTATTGACTGCAACAGTTAGTTATAAAGATGATGATACTTTAAAATCTCCATCTAAAACCAGTTTCTTAGGCATGCTACCAGTTTCGACTCAAGAGCAATTTGCTTTAACGACTGTTGATGTGCTCCAATCTCAACATAGATCCATGCTCCAACATTTGTCTCCGACTTGGTCCTTGCCTAAAGCATTACACAAGCGCTTAGCTATGCCTGAGGATGAGACTCATGATTTAAACCGACCAGCTCTTGAGCTTCACTATGAGCCCTTGGTGGGTACACTTGTTCATCAAATTTTGGAGCTTATTGCTCATGAAGGTCTTGCTCAATGGCAAGATCGCAATATTGATCTTTATAGTTCTAACTGGCGTGATGCCTTGTTAAGCGCAGGTGTTGCAGAGTGCGATTTGAGTGCCGGGGTGGCAGTAGTTCTTGCTTGCATCAAAAATACTTTAGCAGATGAGAAGGGCCAATGGATTTTGGGCTCACATGAGCAAGCATCTTGTGAGCTTGATGTGTCTTATTGGGTTCACAATAAAATGCATCAAGCTATTTTAGATAGATCTTTTATTGATGACTTAGGGACACGCTGGATTATTGATTATAAAACAATACAGAAAGATCCATCCCCAGAAGATTATTTGCCCCAGCTATCTCACTATGCCAATCTTTTATCTAAAATTGAATCTAGGCCTATTAAGATCGGCTTATATTTTCCTTATCAATCTTTTTGGTGGGAGCGAGATATCACTTGACTAATTATGTGCAATAATAAATAGATGGGCAAGTTAAAGTGTGAATGAGGATAGTTATGGAGCTTAACCGAAAATTGATAGTTGGTATTTCGTCAAGAGCCCTTTTTGATTTGGATTCAAGCCACCAGATCTATGAAGAGCAGGGTCTTGAAACATACCGACACTATCAGCGCACGCATGAGCAAGTGCCGCTCAAACCCGGATTTGCCTATCCTTTGGTTGAGAAATTTTTGGCATTAAATGGTGATCGCTCAGTCAATGATTGCTTAGTCGAAGTGCTGCTGCTGTCAAGAAACACAGCAGATACAGGGTTAAGAATTTTTAATAGTATTAAGCACTATGGTTTAAACGTCACTCGAGCTGCGTTTACTGGTGGAAAGAGTCCTTATGCCTATGCAAAAGCTTTTCATGTTGATCTCTTTTTGTCTCTCAATTCTGAGGATGTTCAAAATGCTCTTGCATGCGGCTTAGCCGCGGCTAATATATGGTCTGGTCCTGGTGCGTATTTGGATAATGATTCGCTAAATATTGCCTTTGATGGAGATGCGGTCCTTTTTTCTGATGAGTCTGAAAGGGTCTATAAAACAAAGGGATTAGATGCTTTTAACGAAAATGAAGTCTTAAATAAAGATAAACCTTTAGCAGATGGTCCATTTCGAGGATTTATTCATGCCTTACATAACCTACAGCAACAAGCTAATTTACCCATTCCTATTCGCACAGCTTTGGTGACAGCTCGAAGTGCACCTTCTCATGAGCGAGTGATCCAAACGCTTAGAAATTGGGATATCCGATTAGATGAAACAGTCTTCTTAGGGGGGCTAGAGAAAGTTGAATTTTTAACAGCTTTTGGGGCAGACATTTATTTTGACGATCAGCAACAAAATTGCTCTAAAGCAGCTTCTAATATTTCCTCGGCTCATGTGCCATATGGCATTGCCAGTCAAGCACGATAATTGAAACGATCTGTTCCTCTTATGTCCTTTGTTTCCAAGGGCATTAAGCCAATAGTCTTTTCCGCTCTAAAAATTTAACTTTGATCATCTTCGCAGTGTCGTTATATGGCTATTCACAATTCATGCGCCACATGATTTACCCATCAATCTAAGTTATAACTACTCTAGGAAAATCCATGATAGCTCAAGATTAAGGGAGCATAACCGATAACATAAGGGCAGGTCATCTTAGAATAACATTGAAAGCGATAGGATATGTGTGATCAACAAGCACATGAGCAAAAACACAGTGCTGTTGTTAAAACGACAGAGAGGCGGCGTTAAACCTTGAAAATTTGCCAATATCAATGGGAAAATAAAAGTTGGAATCCACCTTTGCCAAATGGTCGTTTGGTTGATTGGCTTTTGCTATTTGGCTCTGTGCCCAGTGAAGAGCTTTTATTAAATCTCCAAGAAGTATTTCCAAAGGCTTTAATGACAGGATGCTCTACTGCGGGTGAAATTATCTCAGATATGGTTATTGATAAGGGCTTAACTTTAACCACAATCACCTTTGAAAAAGCAACGAGTGTCAGAGGTTGTCAGTTATATATTCAAGATCCTAAAGATAGTTTTGC
>CAYGPI010000153.1:0-2390 GCA_964351745.1 uncultured Francisellaceae bacterium | reverse complement strand
GGTGGGCACTTGTCAATACTTTTTTTGCCTCCAAGAGGGCTTCTTCCATGAATCTTTGGTCATTAGAGATCTTCGGATTCATATTTTTTTGGCTTTATGGTTCGTAATTTTTCAATTTCTTGCTCAAAAGCTGACACATCTTGAAAGGAGCGATAGACTGAAGCAAAACGGACATAAGCCACATCATCAAGCTCTTGAAGCTCATTCATAATCCACTCACCAAGTTGCCGGCTAGCCATCTCTCTTTCACCACAAGACTGTAATCGCCGCTTAATTCTACAAATGGCAGCTTCAACCTGCTCCATGGAAACAGGTCTTTTTTCTAATGATTTTAATAATCCTCGTCTTAACTTATCTTCGTCAAAACGAACACGGGTTGCATCGCGCTTAATGATCCGAGGGACGGTGAGCTCTGCTGATTCATAAGAAGTAAACCTATCCTTACAACCTAAACACTCTCGTCTTCGCCGGACTTGCTCTCCATCACCAACTAATCTCGAATCAATCACTTTGGTTTCTTGCTCAAAACAAAAAGGACAACGCATCTAAAATCCCTCTACTACAGAATTGAATTAACCCTTTGGCGGACATAAACAGGAAACGATTGGCACAACTGCACCACTTCTTGTTTAATTTTATTTCGCACCTTTTCATTGCCAAGATCGCTAATAATATCAGCAATCCAGTGACCTAATATTTTCATTTGAGGCTCTTTAAAACCTCTTGTAGTGACCGCAGGAGATCCTAATCGAAGGCCACTGGTCACAAAAGGAGAAAGTGGATCATTAGGCACAGCATTGCGATTCACTGTGATATTGGCTAACCCTAAAGCTTCATCAGCATCTTTGCCTGTAATACCTTTATCAACCAAATCTACCAAGAACAAGTGATTATCCGTGCCCCCAGAAACAATTTTAAAACCTCTTTCTTTTAAGGTATCTGCCAGTGCTCTAGCGTTAGCAACCACTTGAGTCTGGTATTCTTTAAAGGCTGGCTCCAACGCTTCTTTAAAGGCCACAGCTTTCGCAGCAATCACATGCATCAAAGGTCCGCCTTGGATCCCAGGAAAAACAACCGAGTTAATTTTCTTTTGGATCTCAGGATCTAAACCTTTCGCAACAATGATGCCTCCACGAGGCCCTCTTAATGTCTTATGAGTTGTCGATGTCACCACATGGGCATGTGGTACTGGCGATGGGTAAACACCTGCCGCAATTAAACCTGCAACGTGTGCCATATCCACAACAAAATAAGCGCCTACTGCATCGGATATTTTTCTAAAACGCGCCCAATCAACAACACGTGAGTAAGCAGAAAAGCCACCGATGATCATTTTGGGCTTGTGCTCTTTGGCTAACGCTTCAATTTGATCATAATCAATCTCACCAGTTTCAACATCAATGCCGTACTGGACTGCATGATAAAGCTTGCCAGAAAAGTTAACTTTGGCACCATGAGTCAAATGACCGCCATGAGCAAGACTCATACCTAAAATTGTATCGCCCGGGTTAAGCAGAGCCATATAGACCGCTGTGTTAGCTTGAGAGCCGGAATGAGGCTGAACGTTAGCATAATCGCCATCAAATAATTCTTTAACCCTTTCTATGGCTAAGGATTCAGCAACATCGACATATTCACACCCGCCATAGTAACGACGACCAGGATAACCTTCTGCATATTTATTGGTAAAATCTGAGCCCTGAGCTTCTAAAACTCGAGGAGAGGCATAATTTTCTGAGGCAATCAGCTCTATATGCTCAAGTTGTCGTTTAGTCTCATTTAGAAAAGCTTCGAATAGTTGTGGATCATATCCTTGAATTTTCATATCTTGGCTGAACATGGCGACTCCTGAGCGAAATAAAATGTGGATATATTGTATCTCACATACGCAAAAAGCAACACCTATATTGAATTCATACGGAATATGGGATAGCTTGAACCCTTTTGGAAGCGAGAACTTGATACATGAATCAAAAAACCATCTTTTCGATGAGCGAAGTCGCCAAAATTGTGCCCCCAAAGCGTGAAATCATCAAAGATATCTCACTTTCTTTCTTTTATGGGGCAAAAATCGGTGTTCTTGGACTCAATGGGTCTGGTAAATCAACTTTATTACGAATTATTGCCGGTGAAGATAAAAATTACGTAGGTGAGATAACTTATCAGAAGAACTTAAAATTTGGTTACCTTCCTCAGGAGCCCCAACTAGATCTAGATAAAACGGTCAGAGAAAATGTTGAGCTAGGTGTCAAAGAAATTAAAGATCTTTTAAATGAATTTGATGCTTTAAGCGCTAAATTCTGTGAGCCCATGTCTGACGATGACATGCAAAAATTATTAGACAAACAGGCCAAGCTTCAAGATAGAATTGATGCAGCCAATGCTTGGGA
>CAYGPI010000152.1:0-2602 GCA_964351745.1 uncultured Francisellaceae bacterium | reverse complement strand
TTTTTGCCTTTGGATCATAATGCTCTGAAAATGACAACTGAGGTGTTCCGGCTTGAGTATACCAACGCTTAAATTGTGACAAATCACGCCCAGCAACTTCACCTACGATACTTAAAAACTGATCAATCGTGGCAGCAGTTCCATCTAGGCGTTTAAAGTACTCTGTGACGCCCTCACGCCAAACTTCTTGACCTAACATACCGGAGAGCATCGCTAATAACTCTGAGCCTTTATAATACGTTGTTGTTGTATAAAAATTAGAAATTTCTTGATAGGAATCAGAGCGGACACTATGAGCATTTGGACCAGCATCTTCTGCAAACTGCACTGAGCGTAACGTGTTTACATTCTGAATTCGAGGCTGCGTGTAACCTATCATGTCTGCCAAAAATTCTCTTTCCTTTTGAGTCGCTAACCCTTCTTTCAAGGCCAGTTCAAACCAATTTTGAATGGTCACTCTGTTCCCTGCGTAGTTATGAAAAAACTCATGACCAATGACTGTGTAAATCCATTGAAAGTCAGTATCCGTACCTGTTTGAGAAGTCACTAACAAAGCACTATCATTAAAAATGTTTAAGCCTTTGTTTTCCATAGCACCAGCATTAAAATCTGGCACGCCAACAATATTGTAAACATCTAAATCATATGGCAACTGATAAAAAGTCTCGTCCCATTGGAAGGCCTTTTTAAGACAATCCATGGCATGCATTGTCATCGCAACTTTATCACCTTTTGCATGAATTTTTAGATCGACTTTTTTTCCATCCCTAGTGATATAATAATCTTGAACAGTTCGTAGGTGACCTGCGACTAAAGCAAATAAGTAACTTGGTTTTGGATTTGGATCATCAAAAACACAGAGGTGGCGACCATTATCTAAATCTTTTTCTTCGACCAAGTTACCATTACTTAACAGCAAGGGGTTTTGACTTTTGTCGGCGATAACGGTTGTTGTATACGTAGCTAAATTATCCGGCCTATCTTGGAAATACGTGATCTTTCTAAAATTCTCTGATTCACATTGTGTGGTATAAATGCCTTCAGAGCGATATAAGCCATTGCACGAAGTATTTTTTGTGGGATCAACGGTATTGGTAATGGTCACTTGACATGATTCAGGCAAATGGTAGACGGTTAAATGATTAGAAGAAACTTCATATTCACTTTCGTCTAAAGGACGTCCATCGATCGTGATCGACTCAAATGTTAGGTTCTCACCATCTAGCTCTAGGGGACTATCCCCAGTACCGTCTTTGGTCCGCTCTATAGACATGGCATTGGTAATTTTGGTGCAATGCTCGTCCAAGTCAAACGTTAGATTTGTGTGTTTAATATGATAATGGAGGGGTTGGTAATCACGACGATATTTTGTTTTGGCCACGTTAAGGCTCCTTTTATTTTAATCTATCCATGTTCCCTATGGATGAGACTCGATAATCTCAGTGGTTGCTCATAATTTCAACTGGTTTTAGGGACAGCTAGATGACAAGGAGTTAGTTTGTTGTCTATCAGTATGCTCTTTGAAATACTATAGATAGTCAATGGAAGTTATTTTTAGCCGCAGTCATGGTAAGGATACATTATGCAAACCTCTATTCCACATTTAACAGCTTCTAAAGATGCACGGCACTCTTTAGAAATGAGTGTGATTGATAATCATGTGGCTATTGAAAGTTGGTTTCGAGAGCAGTGGCAACAGAATAAACCTCTCATAACATGCTCGGTCGATATTAGAAATGCAGGTTTTAAAATAGCGCCTATTGATACGAATATTTTTCCTGCCGGATTCAATAATCTCAACCCTGATTTTTCTGCGATGTGTGTGCAGGCCATGAGTGCAACACTATCTCATGCTTACCAAGGCTGTAAAAATATTGGGATTATTCCTGAATCTCACACAAGAAATCCTTTTTATCTCGAGAGCCTTGCTGTTATTCAAAAAACTCTTCAACAAGCTGGCTACCACACAACCATTGGTACTTTAAGAGACATCGATAAACCTGATACCTTTAAGACAAAGGAAGGAGAATTGATTCAATATCCAATCTCTCGAAAAAACGATGTCCTTTGGATTGGTGATAGCAAACCTTGCCTCATGATACTGAATCATGATTTATCTGACGGTGTTCCCGCCATTTTAAAGGATGTGAAGCAGCCGATTATTCCATCCATTGATATGGGATGGAAAACAAGAAGCAAAGTGGAGCATGCCAAACAATACGCAAAGATTGCGGATGATTTTGGCAAGATGCTTCATATTGATCCATGGTTGCTCTGTCCACAGTTTAGCGCTTGTTCACAAGTTGACTTCTCACAGAGCACGCTTTCCTCTGAGCTGATTGATGAGACACATAAGTTACTTGATTGCATAAAAAATCGATACAAAAGCCAAGGCATTAAAGAAGATCCCTTCGTTGTTATCAAGTCTGATAATGGCACTTATGGCATGAGCATTATGATGGTGAAGCATATTGACGAATTAAAAAATCTGAATCGAAAGGGTCGCAATAAAATGCGAATGAATAAAGGAGGAGATGAGGTTAGTCGTGTCATTTTGCAGGAAGGGATCCACACCATAGAAACCATCGGCCCCAAACAAATC
>CAYGPI010000151.1:0-2648 GCA_964351745.1 uncultured Francisellaceae bacterium | reverse complement strand
GCCTATAGGTTTAGGCAAATCTTGAATCACTTCTTTCGATGCGTATTCTAGAATGATATAAGCTGTTGTCATTTGAGCAGGTGATAATTTTCTTGATAGTTTTTGTCTTTGGTTCCCAGTTAATTGGCTTTTGGCTGTTCTCACCATGGCTCGAGAGGCTCGTGAAGAGTTAAGTTGAAGTATGGTTTGGCAGTCAACAGTAGAGAAATCCTCTATGTTGTTAATCAGTGAGCTAATAAAATCTTGTTTGTATTTTTTTTGAATATAACTTTGAAGAACAGCCTTATCGAATTGATAATGCAATCCACGCTTGATATAGCCTAATTCCTTTGATGATTGATTGAAGGCTTTGCTGTATATTTTGTTAACTTGAATTTGCCAACCTTTTTGCACAGCTGCAAGAGATTCTTGCTCCAGGAGATTGCTTAAATATAGTTGTGCATATGATTTTGGGATATATGCACTATAATCGCTGAGCCAAAAGGAATCATCATTTAGCATTTTTTCGGATAAAATGATGCTGATAATAGCCAGCTCATAGAGATGAAAATTTTTCTGGATATGAGATAGCTTTTCAAAATATCCATGATTGATTTCTTCTAATCTTAAAAAATAGTTGAGTGCAACAATCATGTCTGAAGGATGATTAGAGTTAAGTAAGTGCTCTTCTTGTGAGGTGCGAGCAAAACTAGCTATCTGAACTTTAGTTTCCCGGCTAATTTCAAAGTTGTATTTAAACTTGATGGCCCAGGAGATATTTCTTGTGAGGCTCAGAGCATTTTCTTTTGATAGTTGTTTATGATTTTCTTGAGTGCACGGCTCTACCCAGTTTGTTGGCATTTTAGGCGACAATGTAGAGGAAAGATTAGGTAATTGCGAAGTAGTTGCAGAGGTTGTAGGGCTAAATAAATTGAGTAGTTGGTCTAACATGTTGATCCTCTTAGTAACTCTCAGTTATGATCAGTGCCACTTTAATTGCTCTAAATTAGGAATGTTAATGAGAAATATCCATGTGATTGGAAACTGGAAAATGCACGGCAAAAGGGCACAATTGGCAGCCCTAACTCAAGGTATTCTTTGCTCAATTACAGATCTTCCTAAAGGAGTTAGCATTGGTATTTGTCCACCACACACTTATTTAGACCATATCCAAAAACTTTTGTCTAGCGCAGCTAGCCAAATAAAATTAGGAGCTCAGGATATTTCAGCTCAAGAAGAAGGTGCTTACACTGGCCAAGTTTCTGGCAGTATGGTTAGAGATTTAGGGTGCCACTATGCCATCGTTGGCCATTCAGAGCGTAGACATGGCTGCTTTGAAACGCCGATGGACATTGCTCAAAAAACAAAAATAGCTTTGGCTAATGACTTAATTCCTGTAGTCTGTGTTGGTGAAACGCTGAGCGCAAGAGAAGATGATCAAACTGAGCAGGTTATACTTGGTCAACTAACTCCAGTTTTAGCTTTAAGCGAAGCTGATTTAGCAAAAATTATTATTGCCTATGAGCCAGTTTGGGCGATTGGCACGGGAAAAACAGCTTCTCCTATCCAAGCCCAAGAAATCCATGCTTTTATTCGCAAAGAGGTGGCGAAGAAGTCTATAACTGTGGCACAATCTCTACCAATTTTGTATGGTGGCAGTGTTAAACCAGAAAATGCCCTCACACTATTTCAGTGCGCTGACATAGATGGAGGTTTGATCGGTGGAGCGTCATTAGATGAAGAAGCTTTTGTTAAGATTTGTAGGGATGCTTTCAAAGTAGCGGATAAAGCCGTTGCTTGAGGAAAAATTATGTATCAATTTTTATTAATCGTTCATATCGTTGTTGCTGTTTTGATGGTAACGTTTATCCTATTGCAACAGGGCAAGGGCGCTGCTGCAGGTGCCTCATTTGGAAGCGGTGCATCTAACACAGTTTTTGGAAGCCAAGGTAGTGCTGGGTTTATGAGCCGAATTACTTGGGTGTTAGTTGCGTGCTTTTTCTCAGTCAATTTAGGGTTATCTTACTTAAGTAATCAAAGTTTAAAGGCTAGCTCTATAGAAGAGTTAAAGAGAAGCGTTGTTTTACCTAGTGATGACATTCCTGAAGATACAAACTCATCGGATATACCGGGTGAGTAATACACACTTTGCCGAAGTGGTGGAACTGGTAGACACGCTATCTTGAGGGGGTAGTGGCGAAAGCTGTGCCGGTTCGAGTCCGGCCTTCGGCACCAATTTTGTAAATTTATGAACGGTTCTTCTTTTGTAAATCATTCGTAAATAGTATTCTTTTGGTAGTCACGCAAGAATTGCGGATCAATGGCTACTGATTGCTCTATAACTATATTTAGCTTGTCGAAGCAACATAAGGAATGAATAGTGTTAGAGAATTACCTTCCTATATTGATCTTCATGATCATAGGTTTAGCCTTTGGCATCGCTCCAATTATTTTAGGAGCCTTGTTAGCGCCATCTAACCCTAACGTAGAAAAATTATCCCAATATGAATGTGGCTTCAAACCATTTGAGAGTGCTCGAATAAAGTTTGATGTTCGATTTTATCTAGTCGCTATTCTTTTTATTATTTTTGATTTAGAGGTGGCTTTTCTCTATCCGTGGGCAGTGACTCTAAACAAGATCGGTTGGTTAGGTTTCGGGAGTATGGGGA
>CAYGPI010000150.1:0-2859 GCA_964351745.1 uncultured Francisellaceae bacterium | reverse complement strand
ATCAAGAGCAGATACCGGTCGTTCAATCATGTTAAAGCAAATGGAATCTAATTTAGTCAAAACTTGGTATTCACAAGGCAAGCCACCATTATGGAGCAAGGCTGCTTCGTGTTTGTATCGTTTGGGGATATCTGTCCGCAAAGCTTGGTATCGATTTATTCCAGCAACAAAGCTATCTGTACCAATTATTGTCATTGGCAATATTACGGTTGGGGGTAGTGGCAAAACACCTGTTGTGATTGCTTTAGCCCAAGCTTTATCAAAAATGGGATTTAAGCCTGGTATTGTGAGTCGCGGATATAAGTCTTCTTTGAATCACCGGTCGACTCAGGTCAATGTTTACCATACGCCAAAAGAAGTTGGCGATGAGCCATTGCTTATCCATTTTAAAACTGGAATGCCGGTTGTCATCGGTAAAAAAAGGTTGGATGCTGTTAGATTCATGTTGGCACAAAATCCACAGGTGAATATTATTTTATCTGATGATGGTCTTCAACATTATCGTTTGCCTCGCACCAAAGAAATAGCGATGGTAGAGCCAAAAACATGGGGCAACCAATACCTCCTACCTGCGGGTCCATTAAGAGAGCCAATTGGGCGCTTAAAAAGTGTTGATTATTGCCTTAGTTCAGACGAGCGTATCGGTGATTATCATGTCAAACTAGAGCAAAGCTGCGCTGTGAACTTAGGCACAGGGGATATTGATGAGCATTTAGAGTCATTTAGGGGGCGCAAAGTGCACGCTGTGGCGGGTATTGCGAATCCTGAGCGGTTTTTCAACATGCTTGAGGCGAGTGGGATCTCTGTGATTAAGCATGTCTTTAGTGACCATCATACTTATGTGGCCCAAGACTTTATATTTGATCTGTCGCTCCCTATACTCATGACTGAGAAAGATGCTATAAAATGCCAAGATTTTTTAAACTCGTCTATGTGGTCTGTCAGTTTGAAAGCAACTTTAGATCCTCGTTTCGTCGAAACTTTAGTTAAGGATATTGTTCATGGATAAAAAATTGTTAGAGATTATGGCTTGCCCTATTTGTAAAGGGCCAATCATTTATAAAAAAGCAGAGCAAGAGCTTATTTGCAAATTAGATAAATTGGCTTTTCCTATTCGTGAAGGGATCCCCGTGATGTTAGAAGAGCAAGCACGCAAAATCCCATTGGAAGAAGAAGTGAGCTGATGGCAAAGGTCTTATTTGTTTGTATGGGCAATATTTGTCGCTCACCAACGGCTGAAGCTGTTTTTAGAGCCTTGCTTGAAAAACACGGCTTAGAGAAGTTTATTCAAGCGGACTCTGCAGGCACGCATGGATATCATGTTGGGGGTGAGCCAGATAAACGCTCACAAAAGGCAGCTTTAAAAAGAGGCTTTGACATGTCTCATTTAAGAGCGAGAATTGTAGAAAGCAAAGATTTTGATGAGTTTGATTATATTGTTGCGATGGATTATGACAATCTTGAAGATTTGAAAGATATCTCTGCGCCCCAGTACCACTCCAAAATTAGTTTACTGCTAGATCACGATCCCAATATTGAATTTGTAGAAGTGCCGGATCCATATTATGGTGGGCTCCATGGGTTCGATCATGTGCTCAATCTGGTTGAGGCGGGCTCAATCGCTTTGCTAGAAAAAATTAGAGTAGAGCATCAATTAAAAAAGGTTTTATAGATCGTTAAGGTCCTTTTAATTGAATGAGCTCTTGAGTAGCGCTGGGCTCTTGTTGATCATTGGCGCCGACATAATCTTCAAATAGCTCGATTTTATAATGATGGATAATGGGTGGTTTAGGTAAGTCCTCAGGCTTTTCAGCAAGACTAAGGTGATTCCAGTCGCTAAGCAAAGACTCCATTTGTGGATCTGATTGGTTTTGCCTATCCCATTCAATCTCTTGGTTTAAATCAATTAGGACCAGCTCAAGCTCGAGCCCATGGATAGCCGAGTGCACCGCCCGTGTATTTTGACCCATGAGAGCCAGCCAGACACATTTGATGGCAGGTTTAATAGCTTTGGGGCCAATATAGTATCGTCCAATTTGTTTACCCAAAAAGGCGCAAATGCTTTTGGCGCACCCTTCTCCCAAAAGATAGAAGGGCAGAGCAATGAGACTTGGCGGTCCTAAGAAATACAAGAAGCCTGCGGTTGCTGCGGTTGAGCCAATCAAAGCGCCTGTCCCTTGCGACAATTCTTGATAGCTAAGGTTTAGAACGCTATGACAAGCACCGACGGCTTTACTTTGAGCTGTTGTTTTAATGTTTGAGGCAATCGATGAAAGATTAAAATGCCATTGACTATCTTTTTTAATTTCAGCTTGTAATAAGGCTAGATCTTCTTTAGGAATGGCCATCATGATTTCTGAGTGTCCGCCAGTTGCTGCGGTAAATCCGTAGCTAATAGCGTTTTTACCAATAGTGCCTGCAGTCGAGGTGGCAAGATACATTACAGAAGAAGAGAGTGCACTGGGTACTAATAGGCGAACTAAAACATATTCAGTGCCAACAACGGCAACTCGTTTAGCCCCACTCGCAGTAAAGTTTCTTAAGCTAAGAGAAGTTAGGTATTTGACCATCCAACTGGTCTGTTTGGCTGCAGATGTATGCAATATTGTCTTCCTGACAAAAAGCCTGATGTTCTTTAGTCCATTCTATAAAAAAACTGGAAATATCACAAAATTTACGTTAACTTTGAAGGCGGTTTTAAATTTAATTAATTAACTTAGGGCGTATTCATGTTAAGTTCATCAGCTAGTAAAAAGGTATCCTCATCCATTTTTGAGATCCAAAATATCCATGAAGTAGAAAGATATATTGATGAAGATTCTCTGTCTCTTATACAAAAATCAGAGCCAACGAGACGGA
>CAYGPI010000149.1:0-2879 GCA_964351745.1 uncultured Francisellaceae bacterium | reverse complement strand
TGTTTATAGCCATCAGTATGTGCGTTTTGGCAATTCAGAAACTGCGCGACTTAGATTCATTTTCCAATCAATTTATAACCTATGATCTGCTTGCAATGCGCTGGGTAAGGTATGCTTACATTTATCCGTTTGTAGAAATGTTAGCAGGCGTTGCAATGATTGCAGGCTTATTTACGACTGTTGCCGCACCTGCTGCTTTGTTCATTGGAACTATAGGGGCAATATCCGTTATAAAAGCCGTTTACATTGATAAGCGTGAGTTAAAATGCGCCTGTGTAGGTGGAGATAGTAATGTGCCGCTTGGATTCATCTCTTTGACAGAAAACATTATGATGATGGCGATGGCTGTTTGGATGCTTTTTATTTGAATTGATTGTTTGTCATGCGAGTAATTGAATCCACTAAAAATATATAAGATATTATTATATGCACTATATAATTGGGGGTGGTAACTGAAAATATAGAAGATAAAGCATTGATACTTTTAAGTTAACACCATACACACCAGCGCATTGTGCCGTAGAAAGTTATCTACAAGAAATAGAAACTTTAACGCTAATCAAGTTTCACTTTCTTAACAATATCAAACCCCTTGGTCTTCCTAAACTTCATATTATGAACGAAATTTGTCAAGGAGTCCGACGGATCAATATGACTAAGATTAAAGCCTTGAAGGGTCGCTCTAGGAATAATGGCAGATATTATAATCTGGTCTTCTAAATGTCCTGTTTTCGTATTTACAGCTTTGGAAACAGCATTAGCCCTAACCGTCTCTATAGGGACTACACCTAAAGTTTCCCTGGTTACTCTAATCAAGGCGCTACATACGTGATCTTGGTATAGCTCCAAGCCTTTTCCTTTAGGCATTTTTTTTGTAGAAAGCGTTCCTGATTGCCTTAGTGAGTACTCTTCGTCAGGAACTACCTCATCATAGGACAGCACCTTCAAATTAATATCCACTTGCATATCGTCAGAGATTGAAAAACCCACGTCCTTGCCAATGGGTAAGTCTTCTATATCAAGGTATTCCTGCAACAGCTCTAAAAGAGCCTTTCCGTCGATTTTAATGCGCTTAGCTAAGTCTTGCCTCTTATCCCATTCAGCCTTATTGCTTTCATACTCTGACATATTTCGCGCGTGGTTTTGTTCGTCCAAGAACTTAGCCTTATGCACCTTTTCAGCTAATTTCTTTTTGCGCCAGTTCTGCATCTTCAAAGCATTATCAATAATATTCGGTTTAAAGTTATTAAGTTTTTCAGTGGCACTTTGAGCAAGTGGCTGCGTATTTATTGGCTCTTGAGGCTCAGGCTCTTTTTCAATAGCCGCCCAATCCATATCAGCTCTGCAGTCATGGTGAAGAGACACAATTTCTTCTAAAAACTCTTCTTGGCTTTGAACAACGTCATAAGCCTCTTCGCGCTCAGCTTCCTTAAGCTGCTGTCGTTGTCTCTTATCTGACTCACGAGCCTGCCTATTTATTTCAGAATTTACGGCTCTTAATGTACCTTTCCATCCCATGCATTACCTCCAATTATAATATTCGCAACGAGTATAAACGATTATGCCACTTTTTCAGACTTAATTAAATTAGCAGCACCCTGAATATATTGGGCGATAGCTAGATTTAGAGAATAGGCTATTTCAAATACCTCACAAGCGGAAAACGCAAGCTGCACGCCCACATTAAAAGCTTTATTATGGGTCTCAAGCTTCATCACTATTTGAGAAGGCTCTGATAGTTTTTGACCTGCTTTTACTTCAAATTTCTTTCCTGTTTCAGCTCCCACCGCGTAAATGGAGAAGGCCAGCCAAGAAAACTTCATTAAATTCTGTTCTGTAGTTTTAATGCCATATTTAGGCATCACAACGCCATTACTGTGAGAAAGGCAGTCTCTTATATCTTTAAGACCCGCTATAACTTTGCGATGATCTTCAGAAATTTCTAAGCCAAAATCTTTCTTTAACTTTTGAATCTTTCCATCTCTGGGCCTATACAACCCAACACGTTCAAAATCTTTAATTCGTTTTTGTTCTTCTTCGTTTAAGCCGGCATAAAAAGAAGTGCCAGGGATGAACGTGGTGTTGCGTATCATCAGTATAGAATAAAGATGGTCTAAGCCTAATGCAAAGCTCTCGATACAATCTCTTAACATATAAAGAGATGCAAAATGCCTATATCCCTCAAGTATCTCTTTCTTATTTTCATCTGAAGAGAAGGCTTTAAAGGTATGCAAGAAGCCCTCTCTTCCTGAAATTTCCCAAACGTCAGGAAGACTTGAAAAATCTAGATTTTCGGTTATAGGTAAAAAACATGTCACACGATTAAAGCTCTGACGAAAGATTTTGAAACTATCCTCAATCTTAAATACTAGCTTATCTCCCTCTACCTTAGCTATCATTGTTACGCTCCGCTAAAAACACTGTTACTCATCATCGCCATATTGATGCTTTCTAAGGGCTATACCTTCTTTAGCCCGTTTCATCTCGTGTTCGACTTGCTTCTCTAAATCTTCTATGTACTGCTTGGCAAATTCCCGAACACGTTCATTCTCATCATGAAGCCAAGGTTGAATTTCCTCTATTTTACCTTTGTAGGCTTCCGCAAGACCAAACTCCCCGCTCACAACGCCCGTGCTTTGTAAGGCAATCGTTGTTTCATTTAGAGGTGAACCCTCATCTGGCAATATTTTTACCAATTCTTTACAAACTGCTTGAATATGCGGGCTTCCATCGTAATTTCTAAGCACACCTAAAACAAACATGGTCGTTTTCTCAGTATCTTGACGAACAAGATCAATTAACTTCCCAGTAAAGGCAGGGGGAAAGGCTACAAAGATATTGCTTAACAGTCTTCCTCCACGAAACATAAAGGATAAATA
>CAYGPI010000148.1:0-2954 GCA_964351745.1 uncultured Francisellaceae bacterium | reverse complement strand
AGCAGATTCAACCACCACAAGAAAGTTTGGTGGAACAGGCTTGGGGCTTGTTATCTCAAAACGCTTAGTCCAGCAAATGGGCGGGGAAATTGGCGTTGAAAGTGAATCTAACATTGGCTCTACTTTCTGGTTTACCTTTTTGGCCAATAAAGCTTCTGATGACGCACTCTCTGGGGTGCATCCTGACTTAGCAGATAAAAGAATTCTAGTTTTTGAAAAGCATGAGACAGCTCGCCTGGCCTTGTGTCACTTCCTTGAAAGTCTTGATATCCAAGTTGAAGCTTCTGACAATATTAACGAGATAAAAACCTTGTTAGCAACGAGCCAACATAGCTCGTCTCCTTTTGACTTTGTCTTTATCAGTGTTAACCAGCCAGATCCAGAGAGCAGGTTCTTAGAAGAAACGGTTGCCTTGATATCAAGTTATGGCATACCAACAGGTATCCTTTCCAATACAACCTCTCAAACTGTCTATGATGATATTTTAAAAACAGGTGCAAAACTGTCTCAGGCCAAACCATTTCGAAGAAAGAAATTACATGATGGTTTAGTTAAAATTCTACTAGGAGAAACTGTGGAATCAACTGACGACTGGATTTCACCTTCGCTGACCAAAGAAGTATCCCAAAACATCCATGTTCTTGCCGTTGATGACTATCCAGCCAACTTAAAACTTGTCACGGCCTTGTTAGAGGACTTAGGCATAAAAGCACAAGTCGCTGAAAATGGACGCCAGGCGCTTGAAGCCGTTAAACGCCAGACTTTCGATCTTATTCTTATGGATATTCAAATGCCTGATATGGATGGTCTCGAGGCAACTCACGAAATCAGAGCTTTGGAAAGTCCAGGTCAGCATACGCCCATTATTGCACTAACTGCTCATGCTCTTATTTCAGAAAGAGAAGCTTTACTTAATGCAGGTATGGATGATTATCTGACAAAACCTATTAGTGAAGTTGACTTAAAGAAAGTCATTAGCAAATGGAGTAAATTTGATTCAAATGGAACCAAGGTATCCGAAACTGAGACTGTAAGCTGCGCACATGATGCTATTCATTGGAAACTTTCATTAAAGCTAGCTAATAACAAAGTTGAGTTAGCTAAAGATATGTTAACTTCCCTGGTAGCAGGCTTACCTAAAGAGCTCAGTGAAATCAACCAAGCCTTTGCAAAAAATAATCTTAAAGAAGTACGTGAGTTGGTGCATCGTGTCCATGGCGCCTGCTGTTATTGCGGCGTTCCGTTTCTGAAGCGAGCAAGCAGTAATCTAGAAAAAGCTGTGGCGCAAAAGCAGCTAGATGAAGTTCAACATCTTATGGTTGTTTTTAATAAAGAAGTAAAGAAAGTCTTAGGTTATGCACAAGAGCATCCTGAGCTTCTCATACAAGACTCCACTGACATAAAGCGAGCCTAGCCTACTTTTTTACTGCCGTCTTTAAAAACATCCCTGGGTTTCTTGCCATGTGACCTTATATCGCTTAAACATAATAGTTAGACTTCTAGTTTTTACGTGCGTTTGAATAAGTAAAAAAATATGTACATACTTAGATCTTCGTACTTTATTAGAAGAATCCCCCAAATTCTTAGTTTTGATGAAAAAGAGATTTCTCAACGTGATAGCTAGCCATCTCTGCATAACTTTTGAAGGAATAAAGGCATGATGTAATAAGGGCCAACAAGCCGTATTGATCCTAATGAGGCATAAGCAAGGAGGCAAAATGCAAAATCGAGGCGCAACAGGCACTAAAGAGCCTGAATCGATCATGAATGTTCCCATTGAGATTTTTTTAATCATCATGGACATGTTACCCTTAAAGTCTGTTTTGAATACCAGTGAAACTCATAGCCAGTTCAATTATTTTCTTACTGAAAAGCAGTTTTGGTTAAAAAAATATGAAAAATATGGGTTAAAAGCCCCAGATGACCCAAGCCGAGTCAGCTTCATCCGGAATCTTCAGGAGCATATTCATCTCTTAAGCTCTGAAATCAATTTTTTCATAAAGCACAAGCCTAACATTCTTCAATTATTTCAAAACACGCCCAAGCTTAGAGAAGTACTTTTGATGTTCAGTCTTTTAGAAAGAGTTCTACCAAATATAAAGTCATACAATCAAAATATTAGAGAAGTTAACCTAGTTCTATCAAAGCTCAATACGGAAATAATTAAGATACAAAGACCTGCACCTGGCCAAAATTATATTGTTATTAACTTCACAACACGACTTAATGATGATTTTTTTTATGAATATTTACAACAAAACCCACAATTTAATAACGTTGGGAATCGTATTTCTCATATTAATCTAGGGCAATCATTATTGAAAGAACTGCCCCCTTCTCTTTGTGAGTTTGTTCATTGTGAGGCCCTACAACTTTATGATACACAATTAGAATCCTTGCCATTCGAGTTGGCAAATCTTAGTCAATTGAGACAAATTTGCATCAGTGGAGGTCAATTCAATAATTTTCCAGAAGTATTACTACATATGCGCTCTCTGTCTTCCTTATGTCTTCCGGCGATGGGACTAACCGAGATCCCGCCTGAGTTGTCCAACCTTAGTGATTTAAAAGTACTCTTCTTACATGACAACGAACTGAGTAGTATGTCTCGCTCGATTCTAAAACTTCCCAAACTTACTCAGATTACCTTAAATGGCAATAAGTTAACTCTAAACCAAATTGATAATTTGCTTGATTTGCTGCAAGGCTTGAATGTCCCATTATTTGAGCTCATGAACTCTCAGAAGTCGCAAGATAGTGAGCCGGATGAAAGGACCTTGCTTTTACAGTTTGAAGCATTGAGACTATCACCTGAAACACAGCAAAGTGAAATTCAATCGCCTTCTCAAGCACTAGCTCAAGCACCGACTCAAGTACCAGCTCAAGTACCAGCTCAAGTACCAACTCAAGTACCAGCTCAAGTACCAGCTCAAGTACCAGCTCAAGTACCAGCT
>CAYGPI010000147.1:0-3043 GCA_964351745.1 uncultured Francisellaceae bacterium | reverse complement strand
GCCTTTAACAAGCAAAGGAAAGTGCGCAAAGAGCCAGTTTTGAGTCAAGGAAAGGCAGAGGCAAATGTAGAGCCAGAGCTACGTGGGCATCGCAGAGCCCGCAATAAAAGAACGTAGCAGCTCAATAAGATAAACATATCAAAGTTTAAAGTTAGGAAAGTTTTTGCTGCAAGCAATAGATTATCAGCCTATGACCTAAGAGGCTATAGGTCATAGGCTGAATCATCCAGTTAGGCTATGAGTGGCTTTTGGTGTGACAGAGATTGATTATTTCTGTTTTTTCCCCATGCCAGATAAAGGACCATAGCAGAACCAACAAGAGCGCAAACAGGAATAATAAGCAAGGCATAATAGTACGAAGACGGACTATAGACTTTGATGCTCCCAAGCATTTCTCCTGTCCAGTAGCTATCCATGGCTTTACCTATGCAAGTGTGAAAAAAGGAGCCACCCAGCATATTAATGCTATTAAGAAAGGCGACAGTGACTCCTAAAAGATGTTTTTCAACCATGTCACACCCGGCTGCAAACATCAGCACTTGGTAGCAGCACATGACACCAACGATGAATAGTAAACTGTTAAGCAGCCAAATAGGGAGTAAAGAGCTAGAAGTTAGCATAAACAGGAGAATGCCACTCATGCCTAACCCGCAAAAGATGATGACTGTGTAAGTGCTGATCTTGCGTGTTAGCATCGCTAGAAATGGGCCGCCAAATAACATCCCTATAAAAATCATAGAGACACAACTCGCTGCTTGTGGTTTTGCAAAGCCGTAAGTTGTCATGAGGTAATTAGCCCCCCACACATCAGCAAACCCTTCTAGAGAGCCGACCATGAGCATATTGGCTAAAGCTAGCACCCAAATCGTTGGGGAGCTCAATAGTTGCTTCAGGTCGCTCAAGTTGATGATGGAAGTATCCTCATTTTGGGCTTTTGGCTCTTTAAGACAGATGAAGGTTAATGCTGCGATGGCCAGCGATATCATGCCAAGGACAAGCGCAACTTGTTGCCAGCCATAATTTTGCACTAGCAAGCTAACCGGCTTGCCTCCGTAGATAGCCCCGAGTAATCCTCCGGTGAAGGTGATTCCAACCATGCGAGCATATTGCTCTTTGCTGAACCATTGAGAGATGACTTTAGAAGCTGCCAAAAACCCTACGGCAGAGCCAACCCCGACTAATAGTCTGCTGGCTAAGGCTAAATACCAATGGTTTGCATAAATGAAAATAAAAGTAGCTAGAGCGCAAATAACAGCGCAGCCGCAGATAACTAATTTGGGGCCAAGCTTATCAAGCAATATCGCCAGTGGGATTTGCATGCCGGCATATCCATAGTAATAGAGTGCGGCAAGCAGACCAAAAGAGGTGGCATCAATGGTGTACTGAAGCATTATCTGCTCCATCATAAGACTTGGCCACAATCTAAGGATGAACTGATAGCTAAAAAACGCTAGAGGCAAAAGCCACATCAAATAAGGGTAAAGATTTTTTTTAAATACAGACATACACAACCTCTAAAGGTATTTTTCTAAAACTAAGGGGAAATAAATTGTAGATATAGGGATATAGGCGGTTAGCCGCCAATATTAATGATGGTTTTGAAAGTTATTTGTAAAGCCGTGCGCTTTTCTTTCACAATAAGTACTTCAGAGATTTATATTAAAGTTAGTATGATGATATGTTAGAAAATTTGCAAGAGAATTTTTACAGAAGGTCATTTTGAAAGGCTTAAAGGGTTTTTGTTGGTCAACTTCCAATAATGCTTGTTTTGCTCATAGGATGAGACAAAGATGACTTTCTATATCATGTTTTGTCAAAGCGTTGAATTTACAAGTGTGGAGCGGTTGCGATGATGCTCAGGAGTCGTTTCATACTGATCATGAACGTTGTTTGTTGGTGCTCTTTTAAATATCAAGAGACCATGCCCTTTGTCCTGAAAGCTAAACTCAGGGGCGTGCTCGGCTAAATAATCTTGGATTGGTACATCAAACTGACAGCTATGAAATTTTACTTTAGATAAATTTTCATTTTGTTTGATACCTTGGATAAGCGTTGCAAGGGCATCTCTATCAAAAGTGGAACCCTGGCATAAAAGTTTATTAACGATTGTGATTTTGGTGAGCCTTTCAATCGTTGTTGTCTGCCCTATAACCATCGCGACAGGAGCGTTCATTAATTCTTGGAAGGGGCTATTGTGGTGTAATTGCACGCCAAATGGCTCACTGATCTCATCTTTAAGAATTTGCCAAAAACGAGAAGAGAAGTCGCATAGACTTTGATAGAGCTGATAAAGCATGGCAAAAACCCTTGATGAGTTGTGATGATGTATTTTAACTTGAACTAAGAGATATGGACATAGCAAATCATGCGTCCAATCTGATGTTTTGAGGGGTTTATCGGTTTGAAGGTTTTTTTCCAAGGCAACTTGCCATTTCCTCATCAGAAATATCAGGAGTGGATTTTTTTGGTTTCTCATCAGAAATATCAGGAGTGAATTTTTTTGGTTTTTCAGACTTGTTTGGTTCCTCTGCATTTGCTTTAGCTGCTTGAGAGCTGGCATTGAGCATAGGTTTCCCTAATGGGTGAATGCGCTGGTATGCTTTTCTTTTGTTGGTACGAGACGCGTTAGTATACCTATTCAGATCTTTCTCAAGCTCTCCAATCCCTTTTGTGAATTCAGTCAAATTAGTTTTAACTTGCTCATAATCAGAAGAGCTTTTTGTGTAGCCTGCACGATGCATTTTTGAAAGTCCGTCAAAACCACTTTCTACCTTTTTGACTTCTTGACGCAAGAGTCTTAAATTTTGTTTGTATGCTTGGAGTTGGAGATCTATTTGCCTCGATACTTCTTTTAGATCCTCTTCGCTTAAGTCGTCAGCTTTGAGTAACGATATATAAAGCTCTAAATTTAAAACGTTTTGAGATAAACCTTCAAAGATCTCTGGAATATTTTCTCGCGCATTTTGCAGGCGCACCATGGCTTCCGGTTAAGGTTTGAAGTCCTCGGCTGTATTGGCGTCGTGTGCTAGCGGGGAGTTGTAGG
>CAYGPI010000146.1:0-3049 GCA_964351745.1 uncultured Francisellaceae bacterium | reverse complement strand
CAGGCGTTTAATTTGGGAAAGCCTTAAAGAGTTATCTTTAAGGCTTTTTTTTTGCTTTTTTTATAAATCCAAGTTGTTTATAGCGAAGTAACCATGCAAATTGCTTATCAAATTTTAAGAATATTGGCTGATGGTCAATTTAAATCTGGGCAGCAGTTAGCTAAAATTTGTCAGGTTTCCAGAGCCAGAATTTGGCAAGCTGTTGAGTTACTCAGAGAGTATGAGCTTGATATTCATGCCGTCAAAGGCAAAGGATATTGTTTGGTCAATCCAGTTGAGCTATTAGCCAAAGAAAGGGTTCTTGAGCACTTATCTCATGAAGCGGCTCTTAAAATTTCAAATATAGAAGTATTGAATCAGACTGACTCAACGAATGATTACGTTTTAAGGTCAATGCCTCATCTTCGCCCCAATTTTTTATGCATAGCTGAGGGGCAAGTCAAAGGACGAGGAAGAAGAGGCCGCGGTTGGTATTCTCCTTTAACGAAGAATATAGCGATGACTTACTATACGAAGCTGACGTTACCGGTAGAGTTGGCATCTTCTTTAAGTTTGGTTGTTGGCATTTCTGTGGCAGAAGCCATTTCTGAGCTGACTGGTGAAAATGAATTTCTGGGCATAAAGTGGCCTAATGATATTTGGTATAAAGATGCCAAGTTATGCGGTATTTTAATTGACTCTCAGAGTGCAAAGGATTCCAAAGGTGCATTAAACTTAATTATTGGGATAGGTTTAAATACTCATAAAACAGTGCTGGATGATGCTTCTAATCAAGCTACATCCATAGAGCAAATAATTGGCTCAATTGTCTCTAGGAATCAATTGATCGCACTCATTATGAATCAATTAGTGGTTCATTTATCCCTTTTTGAGAAGGAAGGGTTTAAAGCCTTTACACGACTATGGGAAAAGCATGATCGTCTTAAAGATCGCTCTGTTTCTTTAAAGGACGATCAAAGCAATGAAGTCATAGGTATTTGTCGTGGTATCAATGAGAATGGAGCCTTAATGGTTGAAGATAAAGAGCGCTGTAAAGCATATTTAAATGGCGATATACAAGTGAGACCTTATGCAGTTATTGGTTGATGTTGGTAATTCACGAATCAAATGGGCTTTTTGGAATGGCGTTACCCTTTGTTCTTGGCACGTCGCTTCACATAGTGGCTTTAATTTTGACAGGTTTCTTCACCGCATTTGGAGAGAGCTTGAAGCGCCATCAAAAGTTTGGGTAGCTAATGTAGCAGGCCTTGAAATTGAGGAAGCCCTGACTTCTTGGGTTGGGACTATTTGGCAGCAAACGCCAGTGTTCCTAGAGACCCAAGAATATGCCTTTGGTGTGACAAATGGTTATCAAGAGCCACATAAATTAGGTTTAGATCGCTGGTTAGGGCTTATTGCTGGTTTTAATGAGTATGGTCAGAAGGCACCCGTTTGTATTGTCGATTGTGGGACGAGCTTAACTGTTGATGTTATCAACAAGCATGGGAAACACCTTGGTGGGCTTCTCTTGCCTGGGATCCATACGATGCGTCAAGCTTTATCAAATTTTACCGACGGATGTAGCATGAAGCCTCGCCTAAGTAGCCCGAGTCAAATGGGTAATAGTTTATTAGCGACCAATACTGAAGAGGGTATGATCGGAGGGACTATTTTCGCCGCAGTTGCCTATGTAGAGCGCTTTTTATCTGAGATTGAAGATGAAATCGCAGAGCCCTTAAAGTTGGTGATTACAGGTGGTGAAGCTGAGCTTATTCTTTCTTTGGTGCAAAAGCCTCTTATTTACCGTCCCAATTTAGTATTAGAGGGCATCGCTTACTATTCAAATCATGCTCATCAGGAGCCTTTTTTTCGAAAAGATCATGATGTTAAAAAAGGTGCGAGTACTCTTATCTAGTTATATTTTTATGGTTGAAAAGGTCGTAGCTATATGACCCTGGGCATGGGAGCCTATATGAGCAGATACACTTTTTTAATAACTTTTTTTTCAATGATATTTAGTTTCCAATCGGTTGCATCTAACGGTGCAACAGAAAATTTACAAACAGCAACATTCGCAGCGGGTTGCTTTTGGTGTGCCCAACAAGCATTTGACGGCGTTCCAGGCGTGAAGCGTACAGTCGTTGGGTATAGTGGTGGAAAGTCATCAACAGCGACTTATAATCAAGTATCATCTGGCGCAACAGATCACATTGAAAGCATTCAAGTCATTTTTGACGCTGACGTTATCAGTTACGAAAAGCTCCTATTATCATTTTGGAAGAATGTTGATCCAACAGTTAGCAATCGTCAGTTCTGTGATAAAGGGTATCAATATAGCTCTGCTATTTTTGTACACGATGAAACTCAACGTGATATAGCGATGAAATCTAAGCAGAAAATCTATGATCTTCTTGGTGTTAACCACACTTTAATTCTAAGCTACGACGCTTTTTATAATGCAGAGATTTATCATCAAAAATATTATAAGAAGAATCCTATACGCTACAAGTACTATAAGTATTCGTGTGGTCGAGAAAAGCGGCTTGATAATATCTGGGGGAAAATTAAGTTTGACAACTATGTTTTTGGCGAAGAAAGTTCAGGACCTTAAATATAACTGATGGCACATTCAGTTGCTCTTAACATACGTTTTAAGTTAGCTGAATATTAAGATTGCTATGTTTTCAAATGAAAAAAATTTATTTTTGGGAGAAATAATGCATTTAAGTGATTATTTCTACTTTAGATTTATTGCGAAGTTGTTAATGGGAGAGTAGAATACCCGGACTGTGTCTTCATGGGTACAGAATTAATGCTGGCGTAGCTCAGTTGGTAGAGCAGCTGATTTGTAATCAGCAGGTCGCGGGTTCAAATCCTGTCGCCAGCTCCAATAATTTAGTAATGAATAATTGGAGTGCATTAGTGATATTGACGATAGTCAATAAATTTGGGGCATGCAACTTAACTTTAGAGTAAAGAGCGTGTCTTATGTTTTTGGAGGGGTTCCCGAGCGGTCAAAGGGATCAGACTGTAAATCTGACGGCTCAGCCTTCGGAGGTTCGAATCCTCC
>CAYGPI010000145.1:0-3082 GCA_964351745.1 uncultured Francisellaceae bacterium | reverse complement strand
ATCCTTTTTCATCATTTGATTGATAAGAGAAAAATATTGCAGTAAGAATAAGACTAGGAAAACCCCCATCGTGACAGTGCGAACAAAATAATTATGATAAAAAATCTTGTACACATCAAAGGCTACATGCTTATGCTCAATTTCCTCAATGCTATGCCAACGCCACATATCTTGAATCTTTGGCTCAACTCCTTCTAACCAAACCGGCTCTTCAAGCAGAAATTCTGACGACACTGTCGCCAAATGCTCACCAAAAGCTGATGCTGCAAGTTGAAAGGATTGTGGCAAGATGTTAACTACAACTCTAAACAACTTAAGTCGTCCTTTCATGAGAGACTCACCATAAAAAGGTAAAATCATATCTTGATTAAAGCGCACAAACTCACTTGAGTGATTAGCTTCTTGGAGGATCAAAGAGTTCACCTCTAATTTAAGGGTTGGATCTTTGATTTTTTTATGGACGGTCCGAATGCTCGCTATCACCATATTTTCAAAAATGGGGGTTAACAAACTTAGGGCATTAAAATGATACGTCGTATACGCGCATCCATGATGCCAAAATTTTTCTTTAGCTTCTCTGACAAAACGAATACGCCGAGGAGGAATGTGCTGAGCGATGGGCCTTGCCATCTTAACTAAAAGCACTCAAACCAGTTAAATAACGACCCACAATTAAGTGATGCATATTATCAGTCCCCTCATAGGTAAAGACTGACTCTAAATTACTCATGTGCCTAAAAACGGGATATTCTAGACTAATACCATTGGCACCAAGTAAATTTCGAGCTTTGCGGGCGATATTTAAAGCTTCTTTGCAAGCATTCATTTTTGCTAAGGATACCATGACATATGTGTGCTCATTTTTATCGTGTAATCGTCCAATTTGAAGATTTAGGGTTTGCGCCTTTTGAATCTCGCAAAACATATCAACCAAATCTTTTTGAACGAGCTGAAACCCAGCAATAGGTTTGTTGAATTGTGTACGCTCTTTCGTATAATCTAAAGCTGCTTGATAACAGGCCATAGCTGCCCCGATTGCGCCCCAAGCAATGCCGTAACGAGCCTTGGTTAAACAAGCTAATGGTGCTTGTAAACCAATCTCACTACCTGGTAGTAAATTATCATCTGGTACAAAGCAATCATCAAAACTTAGCTCTCCGGTGATAGAGGCTCGCAACGATCCCTTATGCTTGATTTCTTTAGCACTAAATCCAGCAAACTCTTTTTCGACAATAAAGCCCCTATAATCCTTCTCACCAATTCTAGCCCAAACAATGGCCAAATCTGCAATCGTCGCATTCGTAATCCACATTTTTGAACCCGACAACTTCCAACCGCCATCAACTTTAACCGCTTTTGTTTTCATGCTTGATGGATCAGATCCAGAGTCAGGCTCGGTCAAACCAAAGCAACCAATTAATTTTCCTTGGGCCATTTTTGGCAAAAATTTCTCTTTTTGGGCTTCACTGCCAAAGGCGTAAATAGGATGCATACACAAAGAGCTTTGCACAGATGCAAAACTTCTTAAGCCACTATCACCTCGCTCAAGCTCCTGACAAGCTAGCCCATACGCCACTTGTGAAGCACCAGCCCCACCCCACTTTTCGGGTAACGTCATCCCATATAAGCCTAGACTGGCCATGGTTGAGCTTAAAGTTATCGGAAATTGACCTGTCTCAAAAGCTTCTCCCATCACAGGAATAACATCTTCGTCTACAAATTTTGCCACAGCATCTCTAATTAAGATTTCTTCTGGCTCATAAAGTGCATCTAATTTTAAAAAATCTTCCATGTTCCACCCCTTAAGAGATTTGCTTATATAACTTTTTACTTTGACTCAAGGCCCTGACAGCATTGACGATACTTTCTCTACTTGGCAACAAGTATTGCCATGAATGCCCTGTTGGTATAAAGCAATCCTCGGCAGTTAATCGTTGTACTTCTGGCAAAATATCAAATGATTCCATCATCCAAGTCATGATTTGTTCACTTAAAGAGCCCGTTTTTCTGCACTCATCCACAATGAGCACCTTCTTGCATTTGTTTAAAGCATTTTTTAGAGAGTCCTCAGGCAAAGGATGCAACCACCTCAAATCTATTAACTTAGCTTGGATCCCTTCCTTTTCTAAAAGGTGAATAGCTTGTCGGCTTAAATAAGCGCCATTCCCATAACTTACAATCGCGATGGATGAATCACTAGCGCCTTCAACACTTACTGCTCCAATTTCTGATTGCTCAATTGGATCGGGATAAGGCTCTAACGCTAAGTTATCGCCGCTCTGGTGGAGATCTTTTGTCATGTATAAGGCAATGGGCTCTAGAAAAATGACCACACGCTGTTGTTTTGAAGCTAGCTCAACGCAAGCGCGGAGCAGTCTGGCACCATCGGATGCTCGAGATGGACAAGCTAATGTTATCCCTGGTATTTCCCTCAAAAAACCAAAAGCATTATCATTATGGAAATGCCCACCAAAACCCTTTTGATAGCCCAGGCCTGCGATGCGAATCACCATAGGATTTGTAAACTGTCCATTTGAGAAAAAAGACAATGTGGCAGCTTCACCACGGATTTGATCGGCAGCGTTATGAGTATAAGCTAAAAACTGAATTTCAGGGATAGGTAGCAACCCATTATGAGCAAAACCTATGGCTGTTCCTAAGATAGTCTGCTCATCTAACAGCGTATCAAAGACTCGAGCTCGGCCAAAATATTTTTGTAAATTTTGCGTCACTCGATAGACGCCACCTTTTTTACCAACATCTTCACCAAAAATACAAATATTGGGGTACTGGATCATTAAATCTGTTAAAGCATGATTGATGTTTTGACATAAATTTTTAGGTTTTGATAATTGTGAAAACCCCTTACCAAAAATGAGCGACCGCACTTGAGAGCTTACGACAGTCGGTTGAAGTTGCTCCGATATAGGGGGTATTATTGATTTCATGACTTCACTTTTGTGAGAAAGCTTAGGTCTTTGTATCGCTAACGCTGCCTTTTTCTGAACTTCTTGCCTAATGAGTTCATAGCGCTCTAAAATTTGTTCGTTGCTCAACCATGCTAAAGATTCAACCCTACGAG
>CAYGPI010000144.1:0-3155 GCA_964351745.1 uncultured Francisellaceae bacterium | reverse complement strand
GGTTAAAAGAGGGATATGAGACATCATTTCATGATAAAAGAAGTTCTCTTTACTGCTGACCATGGTAAAGCCATCAAGCGTCATTAGGTACCCAAAGCTTTTTGTTTTATAAATATCTATTTTCTGAAAGGGGGTTTCTTCATGATGTGAGTGCTCATGAATATCTAAGGAAAAGGCGCAACCTTGTTGGCTATCTTCAGTAAACCAATTATCTTGAAGTATCATATGGAAACTCTTTATCTAAGGGATCAATATTGAATTGGACATTACCGTAGTCCCTAAAGGAGTTCAAGTTGCAATTAAACGCTGAGCTGGCTAACATGCCTATCAATTGAAAGGATAAGAAATAACATGAAAAAAAATGTCTGTGAGGATGCACGTAATACTTATAACACAGTGCGCTGGAGCGAAGGGTATTTTGATATTAATGCTCATGGCCAGGTGGCAGCGATGGTCCATGGTGATGACTCTAAGTCAGCTTTACTAACAGACATCATAAAAAAGTCGAAGCAACTGGGCTTAAGCTTGCCACTTCTCGTGCGGTTCCCAGATATTTTAACCCATAGAGTTCAGCGCTTAGAAAGTTGTTTTGAGGCGGCCATGGCAGAGGCTAAAGAAACAGCTCTTTATCATCCTGTTTATCCTATCAAAGTGAATCAGCAGAGAAGGATTATTCGTCAATTTTTGGAAAACCCACGAGTTGGCTTAGAGTCAGGCTCCAAGTCTGAGCTGATGGCCGTGTTATCTTTGGCTCAAGATCGGTCGCGCCTCATTATTTGTAACGGATATAAAGATCGAGAATACGTTCGTCTGGCATTTATTGGGTTACAGCTTGGTCATGACGTGACTTTAATTCTTGAAAAAGAATCCGAGCTAGATCTTGTTCTTGATGAGGCAAAGAGCTGGCCAGTTCGACCAAAACTAGGTGTTCGTATTCGGTTAAGTACCGTAGGCAAAGGCAATTGGCAAAACACCGGTGGTGAAAAATCAAAATTTGGCGTCACAGCCCAGCAGTGTTTGAACATGGTCGAGCGTCTAAAGAGAAAAGGCTACGACGATTGCTTAACTGTTTTGCATGCCCATCTGGGATCTCAAGTTGCTCAACTGAGCGATTTGCAGAATGGCCTTGCGGAAATAGCAAGATGGTATGTGACATTACGAGATTTGGGTCTTGCTATTGCTAAGGTTGATGTGGGTGGTGGGCTTGGTGTCGACTATGAGGGGACACAGTCAAGAGATTTTTGTTCGATGAATTATAGTATGGAAGAATACAGCACTGCTGTTGTTCGCCAGCTCAGTGAAGCATCTAAAAAATCTGGTTATGAGATGCCGGATATTATCACCGAGTCAGGGAGAGCCATGACAGCGCATCATGCTGTTTTATTGACTCAGGTCATCGATAAAGAAGAGCCTTTAAAGGCTAAGAGTAATCCAGATATTGACCATCCGTTGATTGTTTGGCTCCACCAAGCTGAGCAAAAGTTAAATAGTTACAATGCCGTTGAGCTTTATCATCAATTAGTGAATACCATCCAAGAAAGTCAGCGAATGTTTGTTTCTGGCACATTGGCTATTTTGGTTAAGGCAGAAATAGAAAAGCTCTACTATGGGCTTCTCACCAAAATTCAAAAATGTCTTGATCTATCAACTAAGACACATCGGGCATTATCAAATGAATTAAGTGAAAAACTGGCGACAAAATATTTTTGTAACTTTTCACTTTTTCAATCATTACCGGATATTTGGGCGATTGACCAAATCTTTCCTATTTTGCCAATTGAGGGCTTAGATAAACCTTTAAGTCATCGAGGTATTTTAAAGGATATTACTTGTGATAGTGATGGCCGTATAGAGCAATATGTCGATGGTAAGGGCGTCGAATCAACCTTGCCCTTGCCGCCACTCAAGCCGCATAGTGTTTTCGCTGTTTTTATGGTTGGAGCTTATCAGGAAATACTTGGGGATATGCATAATTTATTTGGTCACACAGATTCTGTTCATGTCATGATGACAGAAAATGGCTTTGAATTGGTTGAGCCTCTACTGGGCAGCACAAAAGAAGACGCCCTCAAAACCGTTCAATTTGATGCGAGGATTATGCTGCAAAGCTTTAAGAGTCAAATTGAAAGTAGAGATTTGGATGCGCTCTGTAAACAGAAATTGTTTCAACAGCTTGCAGCATGTTTAAGTGGAGGGACTTATTTACAAGTTGATTTGTAAGGTTAGGTTAGGTTAGATAATAAAGAATCTCTCCATGGTTCGCAGAGACATAAAGAACATCTCGGTGATGGGCCTTTTTGAAAATTTCTTATAGGGCTTTTTAATTAAGAGCCCATGCGAGCCAGAAAGGCAGCAGGCAAGCATGCCCGTTAATAGGCGATCATCAACTAAAAGAAGCTCAGAAGGCAAGATATTTTGCTGTTTTGCAATTTTTAACAAGCCGTCAGGGTATGGTTTTTTCCTAACATTGGAGCAAAAGCTTATTTGCGGGAAGTGTGTATTAAAGTATTGAAGCCTTTGCTCTGTCGGTTTGTTTGATAATATAACAATGTTTTTTTCTGGCCATGTTTGCGTAAGCTCTTTTAACCATGCTTCACATTCTGGAAGAATCTTCGGCTCACCGTGAGCGTTTAAAACGCCATCAAAGTCTAAGACTAAGCATTTGACTTGTCGTTGATGCAGGAAATTATCTTTGAGATCGGTGACATGAGTAAGTCTGCTCCTTTTTTTGCGCCCAAGACATCGGTAGCATTGAAGCATTTTAATGATAGTGTATAGATATCGCATTGATTTATTTCAGGTAAGATAAGCTCCTAGAAGGCTTGTGCCTTCTAGGAGTCTTAGGATTAGATGGCAACCGCTTCATTTGAATTCATGATTTCTTCCATAAAATCAAAATCTTCGACTTGTGGTAGAGACTCTTCTACTTGAATCACAGGTGAAGGTGTTTTCTTGGTTTTTTTGGTTGCCTTTTTAGCAGGTTTGCTAGATTGTGCTTTTTTAGCAACTTTTGGCTTGGCCTCTTTTTTAGCTTTAGGTGTTTCTTTAACTAAGGTTGCTGCTTTTTGATCAGCTTCCCATTGTGTTTCAAAAGTTTTAATAGCGACCTTCATGGCTTTGTATTTTGAGCTATTCGTTTTGGCATCGTCCATCAC
>CAYGPI010000143.1:0-3181 GCA_964351745.1 uncultured Francisellaceae bacterium | reverse complement strand
ATGATAACTTGTGCCACAAGCAACGATATGCACCTGCTTTACCTTAGAAAAGACATCTTTGGCTTGCTCACCAAACGCACTATCTTCGATCTTACCTTGTTGAATGTGACTCAACAAAGTATCTTTCAAGGCAACTGGTTGCTCAAAAATTTCTTTTTGCATAAAGTGGCGAAACTTGCCTTTCTCAGAATGCTGAGCAGTCATCTGCACTTCTTTAACTTCACGCTGAACAGAGCGATTATCAGCATCGAAAAGATCAATTCTATCAATAAAAATTTGGCCGATATCTCCTTCCTCTAAAATCATAAATTTTTGAGTTACTGGCAACAGAGCCAACATGTCGGAGGCTACAAAATTTTCAGAAAAACCAAGCCCTATCACGAGTGGACTACCCTGTCTTGCCACCACAAGACTATTTGGCTCAGATTGATGCACAACGGCTAAGGCATATGCCCCTTTCAATTTTTTAACACAGGCTTTCATCGCGCTTAAAAGCGTCCCGCCATTTTCTTGCAAATAATGGTTTAGGAGATGCGCGATAACCTCGGTATCGGTTTCAGACTCAAAAACAACCCCTTGCGAAGTTAGCTCTTCTTTCAAAATTTGATAGTTTTCTATGATGCCATTATGAACAAGCGATAAGCTTTCGCCAGACATATGAGGATGAGCATTACGCTCGTCTGGCTCGCCATGAGTTGCCCAACGGGTATGTGCAATGCCACAAGTACCAGACAGCGGTCGTTTCTCTAGCGCCAGAGCTAGTGACCTAACCTTTCCGCAAACTCTGACTCTATCAACCCCTTGCGAAGACACAATGCACAGCCCTGCTGAGTCATATCCTCTATATTCCAGACGTCGCAACCCTTCAAGCAAGATTGGCGCAACATCTCTTTGAGAAACCCCACCGGTAATACCGCACATAAAAACCTCATATTTGATGGTTGCGAAACAAAGACTTTAGAAAAAATAATGAATAGTATAACAAAAAGCTTGATACAAGTGCTTGTTCTAGCTTTATGACTAATTTTGGCTGGTAGCGCCAAAGAATAGGGAAGATGCTAGGGCTCGATAATTGGAGAAGCCTGTGATTCTATATTTTTTGTTGGCCTTTGCCAATCAAGCGATCTTGGCTCTAAGCGATGGGTCAAAGTTAGCTGGTTTGCAGGTGCATCCTTAGTCAAAGTGGAGCCTGCAGCAAGCGTTGCACCGGCCTCTACTGTCACGGGAGCAACCAGCTGGCAATTAGAGCCGATTAAAACGCCATCTTTTATCACGGTTTGATGTTTTTGAGCACCATCATAGTTACACGTGATAGTCCCCGCACCAATATTCACTTGGCGCCCAATCGTTGCATCACCGATGTAGCTTAGATGATTCACCTTCGATGTTGAGCCAATCACACTATTTTTAATCTCAACAAAATTACCCACCCTCGTGTCTTCGCCAAGTTTTGTACCAGGGCGAAGCCTTGCAAATGGACCCACTGTTGCGCCATCGCTAATCACGGCGCCTTCTAGGTGGCAATGACTTAAAATCTGCACATCCTGGCCTATCTCACAATTTTTAAGATAACTATGTGCTCCAATCTGAGTCCTATGCCCCAAAGTAACCTGTCCCTCTAATATCACGTTAATATCAATGGTGACATCTATGCCCGCCGTTAAATATCCACGAAGATCAAATCGGTTTGGATCTAAAATCAAAACCCCTTGATCTAAATATTTATCCGCTTGCTGCTTTTGAAAAAATCGCTCTGCTGCAATCAACTGCGCTCTATTGTTGATCCCCTGAATTTCATTCACCACCAAAGGCGAAGCTGTCTGCACCGCAACTTTCTGAGAGCTCGCTAGCCCGATAATATCCGTTAAATAATATTCTTGATTGGCATTGTCGTTATTAAGCTGTGGTAACCATGAGTGGAGATAATTAGAAGGCACCAAAAAGATACCAGTGTTGATTTCATGAATTTGCCGCTCTAGATCGGAGGCGTCCTTCTCTTCTCGGATCCCTTCAATCTCACCCTTTTCATTACGTAAAATTCTACCCAAACCTGTGGGATCATCAACTTGAGCGGTTAATAAACCAACACTCTCTTCTGACGTCACGCGCATGAGACGCAGTAAAGTTTCGCTCTCAATAAGGGGCACATCGCCATACAAGGTTAGAACTCTGTGATCGGTGCCAATTTGCTCTAACGCGACACGAACGGCATCGCCAGTACCATTTTGCTCAACCTGTTGAACCCACACAAGATCCGGATCAGAAATCTGCGCCGCCATTTGTGCTTTATGCTCACCATAGATCACAATAATTTTTTTAGGAGACAAGGATTTCGCTGTTTGAATAACTCGACTCAACATGCTTTTACCGCCAATAGCATGCAAAACCTTAGGCAGGTTAGAGCGCATCCGCGTTCCCTTTCCCGCAGCCAAAATAACAACTGTTAAATCCACAAATTATCCCTTCATTTTTTTCATTTTGCGGATGGCCTTAAGCATACCAGCGGCCCGCATCATTTCAGCTCTGGCTGTCGCATAGTCAACACTAGTTTTGCGATCTTCTAGCGCCTCTTGAGCTTCTTTGGCTGCTCGGATTGCTTGGGCTTCATTGAAATCTTTAGCTCGAACCACAGTGTCGGCCAAAAGCGTTGTTGACTTAGGTTGAACCTCAAGAACACCACCGGTGATATAAACAACCTCTTCTTTCCCGCCTTGCTCTCTTATACGCACAGGGCCAGGTTGCAAAGAGGTTAAAAGAGGAGCATGACCAAATGCCACCTCCAGCTCACCAAGCGTTCCCGAAGCGAAAACTCTTTCCGCCAGACCGCTATAGATCTCTGATTCAGCACTTACAATATCGAGATGAAACGTCATCGCCATGATTATTACCCCGTGCTATAGCGACTTAGCTTTTTCAACAGCTTCATCGATGGAACCAACCATATAAAAGGCTTGCTCTGGCAAGTCATCATAGGTGCCGTCAATAATGCCTTTAAAACCTTTAATAGTATCTTTTAAAGAAACATACTTACCTGGTGATCCAGTAAAGACTTCGGCAACAAAAAATGGCTGAGATAGGAATTTTTGAATTTTACGAGCCCTTGCGACAGCCAGCTTATCTTCTTCAGACAGTTCATCCATACCCAGAATGGCAATAAGATCATTATGCTGGTTTTATCGGG
>CAYGPI010000142.1:0-3187 GCA_964351745.1 uncultured Francisellaceae bacterium | reverse complement strand
TCTTAGTTCGATTACTATGTTATGTGTCTTCGATGGCAACTAGAGACTAAGCCTTAAGACAAGTTTATACGAACGGACTCGTAGGGTACACTGCAGTTTCCTCTTCAGCTTCGGCTTCAGATCGAAGACAAAGATCGTAACGCCCTTATCCATCATAAAAATACCTTATATCGTTTGAAGCACTCTCTTAACCAAAAAGTTATGGGCCTACCCAACTTTGTGATAGGATCTTCACAAAATCATTCGTAATAGGCTCTTCCATGATTCCAGGCGCACAACAAGCAAACTCAAGGCTAGCTATTGAACAGCTCGAAATCGGAGATATCATTTTCGATGTAGATTATGCGGGAGTGCCTCTACACGTCAGCATTTATGCTGGAAAGAAAGATGGGCATCATTTTGTAACCCATGCTGTCACCTCTAAATACAATAGTGTGATGATGACTCGGTTGCAGCCCGATCATTATCCAAGACGAATCTTTAGGTGCAAAGACGCCACACTCGCTTTAAACGTAGCCCTAAGAATGGGCCGTTGGGCTTATTTTCAAATTCCTTTTAGTGAGCGAAAGCACAATCGACATCTAACCATATTGGATGTCCCCGGTTTTAGCCATCCTGTCACTGGCCCAGAAGCTCAATGCGAATATGCTGAGAGTCAGTTCTCTGAAAATTTTTACCGATATATTGCCTATGCATCTCATCCAGATCTACCATTTTATCCCCATCAAAATATGGATGGATTTTATTGTAGTGAAGCTATTGTCGCAGCCTTCCAGGTCGAAACATTACTTATGGTCAATGCCGTGAAGCCTCAAGGCAACGTTTGGGTGGCGGACAAGAATGATGGTATTTCTATGGCTCATGAGCCTGAGGGATATCGAAGATATGTAGCATCCATGCCTGTGGAAATAATGCCTTCTCAGATGGAAACTGCACCTTCATACCAAGCTTGGCAAAGCGATTTATTTAGTGAAGACATTCAAAGTTTTGCTCAAACCAGCGCGTGTTTTCTTTTAAAACTTGACAGTGAAGTTGCTGGACGTGCTGCCATGTTTGCCTATTTTTTAAAGCATGAAGAGAGCTGGACGGATTGTGGCACTATGGACGTCGAACCTATGGACAAAATTCCCTTTGAAGATGATGCCAATCAAAAGGACAAATGGCGAAACTATACAAGCTTACTCTTCTCATCTGCCAGCTCGCGAAGATCAACGATCTTGAAAGTCTCTTTAGGTGCAACTCATCCTCCTGAAGAAGAAAGAGCCATGCCACGCTCTTTGTCACTTCCAGACTTGAGCCTCTTATACATCTCGGAGGCTGAAACGCTTGAAGAACGTGCAGCTCGAGCAAGAGTAGCTCAGCTTAATAAATGGGCTAGCCCCACTAAACCACATGCTAGTCCTTTGACCATTCAAAGGTTAGCTGATGAACCAACTCCAATACGTCGAAAATTGTTTAGTTAAAACGCGCAAAAAAAAGCGTGCTATCAATAGGCACGCTTCCTTTTAAGCAAATCTATTTTCTTATCTAAGCTGGGCAGACTGCTTCTTCATTTTGAGAAAGTGGTGGCAAAACTCGTCGTTGTGCAATCTTGTCCAACACACCATTGATGTATTTATGACTTTCCTGTGCACCAAAATCTTTCGCTAAATCAATGGCCTCATTAATCACAACTTTATAAGGCACATCTTTTCGATATTTAAGCTCATAAGTTCCAAGCAACAGCAAAGCATGCTCCACGGGGCTTAACTGATCAAGATCTCTATCGAGCAAAGGCGCTATAAAATCATCAAGCTGTCTTTTATACTTCTTGCAATTTGATAAACATTGCTCAAAATAGTATTCATCCACTTTTTTACAAGGCAAGCTTTTATGATCAGCATCAAAGCTAGTTAACATGTGGTGATAATCGCCAGCGACCAAATCTGACTCTATACTTAATTGATGCTCATCACTCACCAACCATGCGTATAAACCTTGAATAGTAAGTACTCTAGCGGCTCTTCTGCCTGTATATGCTTTAGTCATTGATTATAGATACCACATTCATAACTTCTAAAAGTGATAAAGCTGCATCAGCACCTTTATTACCAGCTTTCGTGCCTGCGCGCTCAATAGCTTGCTCTAACGTATCTGTTGTTAACACACCAAAAGTCATTGGCACATTGCAATCTAAAGAAGCTTGCAAAACACCATTAGCGCTAATACTAGCCACATAATCAAAATGAGGTGTCGCGCCTCGAATCACCGCGCCTAAGGCTATCACGCCTTTATAGCGATTCGACTTTGCAAGTTGCTTACAAACAAAAGGAAGCTCATAAGCCCCAGGGACTCGGACGCAATCAATCGCATCGGTTGAAACGCCATGGCGCTCAAGCGTATCTAAAGCACCCGCAATTAACCTATCCACAATTAAATCATTAAAGCGTGCAGCTACAATGGCAATTTGTCCCATAGGTGCTTGATAATGACCTTGAATCTCTTGCATGAAAAGGCTCCTAGTTAGTTTTGATGCTCAGTATACGGCAGGTACTCAATGACTTCCAGCCCAAAGCCAGATAGTCCATGAAATTTCTTTGGGGCACCTAGCAGTTTTAAGCGAGAATATCCCATTTGGCTTAAGATTTGTGATCCAACGCCAATATTGCGCCAATCCTTAGCTTCAGTCTCAATTGTTTGTAAGTTAACTTTGTTGTTCAGCATGCCAATTTCTTCAATTAAATCGGATGCTTTATTTTCATAACCTAGTTGGATTATCGCACCTACTCCAGCCTCAGCAATCGCTTGCATCGCTTGATGTAATGGCCATTTAGCGGAGTTTGATCCTTGAGTCCCTGGCAAATCAAAAAGAGGATCGTAGGTCTGCACCCGAACCATAGCAGGCTCCAGAGAAGGCTCTCCGACACTTAGAACCAAATGATGCGTTTTGTCATGTAAACTTTCAAAAACTGTCACCTTAAATTCACCCCACTGCGTCTGAAGCGTGTTCGTCACTAAAGGCTCAACTGTTTTTTCTCTTTCTAAGCGATATCGAATTAAATCTTCAATCGTCCCAATTTTAAGCTGATGCTCTTTGGCAAAAATTTCTAATTCGGGTCGCCTTGCCATGGTGCCGTCTTCATTTAAAATTTCACAAATAACAGAGACCGGCTCAAATCCAGCTAGCGCCGCCAAATCACAGCTTGCT
>CAYGPI010000141.1:0-3308 GCA_964351745.1 uncultured Francisellaceae bacterium | reverse complement strand
CCTGCGATGTGGTTGTCTTAAGTATTTTTGTAAATCCTGCCCAGTTCAATAATCCTCAAGATTTAGAGTACTACCCCCGAACTTTAGAAAAAGACTTGCTCCTTGCCAAAAAGCAGGGCGTCGATGCTGTTTTTATACCGGATGCTGATTTGATGTATCCAGATGGCTACCGCTTTAAGATCCAAGAATCAGACTTAGCTCTTATGATTGAAGGCGAGCATCGCCCTGGTCACTTTGATGGCGTTTTAACTGTCGTATTAAAATTATTCAATCTAGTTAGGCCTCATATGGCATTCTTTGGTGAAAAAGATTGGCAACAATTTTGTTTGATTAAAGATATGAGTGAGGCACTATTTTTAGGGATTGATGTGGTTGGTTGTCCTATTGTTAGAGAGTCTTCTGGTCTCGCTTTAAGCTCTAGAAACACAAGGTTGACACCAGAAGACTTAATACTAGCCCCCAAACTTTTTGAGTTGATGACTCATGAAAAATCTAGCCAAGATGTTATATCGAAGCTTGAAGCTCTTGGCTTTAAAGTAGATTATGTGATTGATAAGTTTGAGCGACGCTTTGCAGCGGCTAGTTTGGGCCAAGTTCGTCTCATCGATAATATACCATTACCAAGTGAACCAATGGATTGTATACAATGATAAAACAAGCAAATAAACCAATAGGTGTTTTTGATTCTGGCGTTGGGGGGTTGACAGTTTTATCAGCATTAAAAAAACAATTGCCCCATGAGAATTTCATTTACTTAGGAGATACTGCAAGATTACCTTATGGCACGAAGTCAAAGGAAACTGTCATTCAATATGCTAAACATTGCGTTCAATTGTTAGCTGATTTAGATGTTAAATATTGTGTCATTGCCTGCAACACGGCCTCAAGTGTGGCTATTTCTGGGTTAACCAAAGCGTTTCCTGATCTACCCATCTTGGGCGTAGTAGAGCCAGGGGCAGATGCCATTGCCGCCAAAGGGCCAGGGCAAGCTTTAGTGCTAGCAACGGACAGCACAACCCAATGGCATGCGTATCAGCAAGCGGTTGCCCAAAGATCAGCAGAGATTAATGTGGTTGAATGGGCTTGCCCATTATTTGTATCCTTGGTTGAAGAAGGTTGGACTCAAGGAGCCTTGGTTGAGAGCATTGTACATGAGGTTTTAAAAGGAATAAGTCATCAGTCATTTGATACTGTCACTCTAGGTTGTACTCATTTCCCAATGTTAAAAGCTATCATCTCACGAGTTTTTCCTCAAGCCGAAGTGATTGATTCTTCTAATGTCGTCGCGCAAGTTTTAAAGAAAGAACTTGTTTCACAACAGCTTGAAAACAATCTTGGGCGTGGTGATGTTCAATTTTTAGCAACCGATAGTATAGAGCGTTTTAGTAAAATGGCTTCTCGATTTCTGGGTATTCAATTGCCTTTTGACGAAGTTATTTTAGTTCATGATTCCCTCTCTTTACCTGCTAAAAAAACAGGGTGATTCTTAACAAAGCCGAGCATCTTCTTCTCGGTGCTGGTGGTTGCAAGGATGAGATGAATGATGACATTTGTCATAAGGGCCGCTTGCATCCACAAAACAGCGAATGGATATTTGTGGATCACAACATACCCAGGCAAATCAATAAAAGTTAAGAGAAAAAGAGCGGTGATGATGCCCATCCAACAACAGCCAAAAGCCTTGAACCAATAGGTTGCTAGTGGCATCAGACAAAGACTTAGGGCAAATGCTGAAAATACAAAAGCAGGTTTACTAAGTAGGCAAAAGCTGAAGTGAGTTAGCAAAACCAAAGCAACTAAACACACTAATTTTTTTATTTTGATTGCTTTGCTTTTATTTTGGATAAAGGTATCCCAAACAAGGCACAGGGGCGTAAACACAATAACACTCAATGGATAAACAAGAACTGTAGATAGGAGATTACTTAGAGTCCAAGTGCCAGGCTTAAAATATTCTAGTAAAGCTAAGTAGTCAATACCCAAAAAGCTGCCTAGGAGCACCATGGCGATTAGCCATTTTAAGAGCACGGTGATATTCGTTAGCGGCGCTATAGGGCCAATCCATCGTATCGAGGCGTTATAAAGAAAGAGAATACCCAATGCATTCAATGCCGAAAAACTAATGGCTTCTACTAAAGAGATCCCAGATGTTATATAGGCTATTAAACTGCCTAACAGCAACCACCATCCAATTCCTTGCCCTCTTAGAAATAAAAGTCCTAGCATAATGCCAATATGTGGCCATATAGGAACGCCTAACTTATCTATAGGTCCTAAGATTAAGCCTACATAAGTGAATAATGTTATGATGATGGCTTCAATTATTCTGCGATTTAAAATTGTTTTGTTAGTTTGAGAAAGAGAGCCATTGGCGGATAGCTTTTTAGAGCTTGTATATTTTTTAATCGCTTCAAGCTCATGAGAGATCAACATTGGAGTAACAACTATATATGATGGAAACAGTAGACGAAGCCTATCAAATTTTTTTAAATGATGTCTACCAAGGGATCGAGCCCACTCACTATAAGCAAGCTGATGAGCTTGATCATGCGCAAGTCTGCCCAACTTATGGTGAACTTTATTATTCTAGTCTTATGAAAGTGCTTAGTTATTTAAAAGCAACAAAAGATGATGTCTTTTTGGATCTAGGCTCGGGCTTAGGTAAACTAGCGCTATCAGTTTACCTGCGGACACCCATGTTAAAAGTTATTGCAGTTGAAGCCGTGCCAGAATATCATCAGCAAGCGCTAACAGCCTTTCAAAATGCTAAAGAGGCCGTCCCAGCTCTATTCACAAAGGGAAGTTTAGATCTCATTTGTGGTAATTTTTTGGATATGGATTTTAATCAAGCTACCATCGTTTATAGTTGCTCTACTTGTTTTTCTCAAGAGCTTCTTTGGCTTATGGGTGAAAAACTTAATCAGGCACACAATGTCACGCAAATTTTAAGTCTTAAGCCCATGGCTAATTTGCATCGATTACCTTTAAAAAAAGTGATATCTGTTGAGTGTAGCTGGGATAGTGCTTTGTGCTATTGGTATGGAAAGTAGCAAAGCCCGCTTTGCGGGCTTTGAAAGATACAATGCTCTCTTTAGTGGGTTAAACTAGGTGAGCGAGGTCGTCTTGCTGCTTCATTTAATGGTCTATCAGTTAATGTCTCATCATCCACCTGTTTGCTGCGCTCAAAACCTGCAAGAAGACACGTTGCTTCAGGACAGCCAGGTTTAATCACTTGTGGTTTGCGTAAATCAGATGATCGTCTTTGCGGTACTGAATACTCCTTTAGAACAGCTTTATTCTCCTTACGA
>CAYGPI010000140.1:1081-3450 GCA_964351745.1 uncultured Francisellaceae bacterium | reverse complement strand
CTAAGACTGATGCCGTACCTACACTCAGCAACATCTCCCAGCACTAATCCATGGACGTTCTTAGCAGCCTTGGCGCGTTTTCTATAGTATTGGTACCAATTTGCAACATTCGTTTTGGCCGAAGCAATTGTTTTACAACCAGGGCTACCAGTACTTGTAACCAATAAGGTGCCAGGAATAATTTGTTGAGCTAAAGACTTAGGCCCAAGTGCATCATAACAAGCACTTAAGTCTGATAAGGTGGCGAGCAGTGTTTCAGTCTCATGAATACCAGTTGCATTTGGCTGGTAGCTAATGGCATAAATTTTTGCCTGCGAAGTATTGATCACAACTTTTAAGTGAGAGTCCCATAGATCGATAATCTGATTAGGTGTGTTATTTGAATTATTGTTGTTTCCTCTCCTGGGTTGTGAGCCAGAGTATCCTTTATCATCTGTCCAAATGTGGTACTGAAAACCATCTAAATCACGAGTGACTGTGTAGCCTGAGGCGCCTTGCTTTGGGTCGCTACGAGCGCTGCTAAAACTGGCATTGGCACAATCTGTGCCATCAGACTTACAATCTCCTACCCAGGGGGTATAAGTGGTTGTTGGGTTGAAAAAAAGAACATTGTGGCTAGAAGAAAAAACACGCCAATCGTCTTCGCCAACAACAGGGCAAGCTTCGACAGAGTTGCGCTCGCTGCCAGAGCAGTCATCAGAATAAGCGTTGTCACTATTCTCATAGATATATTCAAACCATCGATAACCACCAGAATAACCTCTGAGTAAATTTTCAGTAACCCACCATCCACAATCAGAGCTTGAGAATGAGCCACCGATCCGTGGATCATAGGCACAAGAATGCCAATGTTGATTGGTTAAGATTTCCCAATCCATAGAGCCGGAATCATCTAGTATGAAAAAAACGTTAGGCTTTATATCGCCACTTAAAAACAAAGGTGATTCAGAGAGATCTAAAAGGGCTGCGCGAGTATTCACTGTGCTTAAAAGTAGCATGATGCAAAGTGTTATTTTTATCAGTTTACATGATAGATCTTTGTATAAGCACATAATAGGTGACTCAAAGTTAGCCTTAATATAATTTATAGTTGTTATTCTAACTTGTTGCGCTAAGCTTCATCCCTAAGATGAAGTCGCTGGTCGGATAGCATGAATGGCCGTGTTAAAATAAATAGGGAGATTTCAATAAGCTGTTTTTAAAAGGAGTATGTGATGCATTCATTAGATGATGCTAACTACAGACAGGTGAGTGGTGGGATAAGTGACATTGGGCTAGCGTGCTTAGAAGGCTCTAGTGTTGGCATTGGGGTGGGTGGCGTTTTGGGCGCGTTAGTGACTTCGCCATTATATTATTCTTTATTAAATAGAGGAGGGATAAGCTCTTCTCATCACATGGCTGGCTTATTAGTGATGGGAGCTGGAGTTATTGCGGGAGCTTTGACTGGCTCAATGATTGGTGGCGGATCTAGTTATATAGCGTCATGTCAATTAGGTCGTGATAGCGCTTAAAAATGAGACTTCAAAAATACTTGTTAAGATCCAATGCTCTAAAAATATTTTTATTTGTTGACATAACTTAATTGTGTACTACCTTTACATTGTAACATTTAAATTTTGGGGTATTTTATGAGTATGAAACAGATTTCAAAAATAATGGGGTTATCAACCGCATTATTGATGACAACAGCAGCGGACGCTGGCTGGAAAGGGAACTTCCTTTTAGGTGTTGAAGGTGGATTTGCTGCCCGTGATGCAGAATTAAATCTACTTGCAACAGAAATTGGAGCTGGTGCTGGCCAAGCAGGATTTGCTAAAAATCATGCTGATAATGGCGCTATTTGGGGCTTGCTTGGTGGTTACCAAGTGACTTGCAATCGCTTACTGCTAGGTATGGAAGCAAGTGTGAGCTGGCAAGACTTTGGCGAAAGGAAAAACTTCCATTTTGTTGATGCCACACCAGAGCATTACAATATTGCTGCAGAGCATGAGCGTGATACTGTTGTTGGTTTAACATTTAGAGCTGGCTACAAAGTGACACCATGGATGATGCCATATTTGAGAGCTGGTGCAGAAACTAGCAATGAAACAATTATTTTTGCTTCTAACAACTTCACAGCTGGAACAGCTTTAGGTTTGGAAGATTCAAGAAGAGCTTACCGTTTTGTTGGTGGTGCAGGGCTTGAATTCCCATTAATCCATCAAGCAGTGTTGCGTTTGGAATATAATTATTCTAGCCGTGGACGTGGTGCAGCTGCGACAGGTGTTGTCCCTGTTTCACTTGAAACGATTTCTGCAGATATTAAACCTAACCAACATGCTGGTTTATTAGCACTGGTTTGGAATTTCAGATAAAAATAAGTATTCAAA
>CAYGPI010000140.1:0-1071 GCA_964351745.1 uncultured Francisellaceae bacterium | reverse complement strand
AAATATTTGCACCCCAGAAGCAGCAGAGCTCTAGAGCTCTGCTGTTTTTTTGATACGTTTAAATTTTAGATGCACAAGCAACCGCAACGCACAACTTTGAAGCGTTTGGGTTGGCTTAACTTAAGTGTGATTTAGGTTTATACTCAAACATTCTTATAAGTTGGGGTATCTAATGCGATCACAAACCATATGTAAAGTATTAGGGCTAGTTAGCCTTTTATCCATGTCTATGAGTGCTAGCGCCGTTTGGAAAGGAAACTTTCTTGTTGGTTTGGAGGGTGCCTATGGCTCAAGAGATGGTAATCTCAATATCCGTGTCGCAGAAGCTCCTCCGGCTGCCAACTCAGTTGGTTTAAGTCGTAACCATTCAGATAATGGTTTCTATTGGGGGTTGCTCGCAGGCTATCAGCTTCGTTGTCATCGGGCTTTATTTGGCCTTGAAGCTAAAGTTGCGTGGCAAGACTTTGGTAATCGCAAAGCTTTTCACTTCGTTGATGCAACCGGCGAGAACTATGTCAATCATATTGAATATGAGCGAGACACAGTCTGGTCATTGACTGGGCGTGCTGGTTTTCAAATGAATCCATTTGTCATGCCATATGTCAGGATCGGTGTTGAGTCTGGCGATGAAACAGTTCTCTTTAATGCCAACAACGCAACCTTCGGCAATATTTTAGCTTTAAAAGGGACTCGCAGTAATTATCGTTTTGTTAGTGGTTTAGGCGTTGAAATGCCTCTCATGGATAAAGTTAGTATGCGAGTAGAATATAATTATGTTGCCGATGGAAAAGGCGTCAATACCACAGGGGTTGTGCCTGGCTCTGGTGAAGTTGTTTCAGCTGCGATTAAAGCTGGTCAACATGCCTTTATGTTAGATTTCGTTTGGAACTTTGACGCAGTTAATGTTTAAACCTTCCATTTTACGTCTAAGAAGCAAAGCTTCTTAGACGCTGCTACTAGCATCTTACGTTAATCCCCGATAAGTTTTTAACTCGGCTTGGCATTTTGAAGCGTATTCACTATCAGGGTAACTATTGAAACACTCCTTAAGATAAACTTCTGATATTGGGT
>CAYGPI010000139.1:0-3607 GCA_964351745.1 uncultured Francisellaceae bacterium | reverse complement strand
TCCCTGCTTGATAGGACAATTGCTCCCAACTTAATCTTTCGATCATTTGAGATAGGAAATTTTGCCCACTCATAGCTGTCATCATGCCCAAGAAAGAGGCTAAACCCGCGACAGCCCCAAATCTCTTTTTCGGCAACCACATGGAGCCAATTTTCAGGACACCCACAAAACCAAACGCTGATGCAAAACCAATGATGAATCTTGCAGAGCTTGCTAGCCACAAAGTATTGGCAACCGCAAAAAGAAAGCTACCTAAGGTACAACCGACCAAAGCCATGATAATAACTTTTCGAGGCAAGAATTTATCAATAATTGGCCCCGCAACGCCAGAAGAAGCTACGTAACCAACATAGTATGCTGCTGACAATAAACCTATCTGCCCATGGCTAATATCAAAGGTTTGTAATAATTCTGGCACCATAACACTAGGGATCAGGCGCAAGACATATTCGTAGCAGTAAAATACGGCTCCCAAGAAAACCATAAACCATGAAAGCATTTTTGTTGGGCTATTAACTATATTCATTATTGGCTAAGAGAATGAACAAAATTTTCCAGCTGGTCAAGCCCTCTCTTGACGCTAGGAAACCAGTTGCCAAACTCATTTGTTGCGTTTTCTGTCGAAAAAACCTGCATAACTTTCTGGCCGACATAATCCACGGGCGCTATCCTAAATCCCAAAAAACTTGGCTCAAACCCGAAATCACTGCCTGGCAGCAACGCAACCCCATACTCTGACAATAAATGGTCACAAAGAGCTTGCCCCGTTGTTATCCCAAAGCCCTCTAGTGGTTGGCGATAAGATTCTAAATCAGCGACTAAATAAAAAGCGCCTTGAGGTTTAAGAGATCTAAAACCAATGTCCACAAGCTTTTGATGTGTATGCCTTAAGAGCCAACGATGGATCTGATTACAACAAGCGATGTATGGTTTTACTTTTTCATATTCAGAGAAAAGAGATAAAGCTGCATACTGAACAGGGCTGGCCACTCCAGAATAGGTTTCGCTTATAAGAGAATTATAATAAGGAAATAACTTGGAAAAACTATCAGGCAATGCCGCAAATCCTAAGCGATACCCTCCTGCTGAAAAGGCTTTAGACAAGCCACTGGTAACGATTGTCCCATCAGGATAGTAATGCTGAATACTCGTATATGATGTATCCGTAAACTGCACAAGACCATAAATCTCATCGGAGATCACAATGACTTGACGCTTTTCACAAATCTTTGCAAGCGCTTTTAACGTTGCCTCATCAAAGATTTGCCCCGTTGGATTGTTGGGATTGTTCAAAATAAGAATTTTGGGTCCATCAATACGTTCACACACCTGATCTAGAGCCTCAGGCTCTAAGCAATACCTACTTTCAAAAGTTGTTGGAATGATTTCGATTGGTTTGTTAAGCAAAGTCGATATTGGTTTGTAGCTAACCCAAGAGCCTTGCGGGATCAAAACAGTCCCTTGAAGCAAATAAAGCAAATCAAAAATGCACTCTTTTGATCCTGGTCCTATAAAAATACCTTGAGCCGAAGTCGTTATGTTAAAAACACTAGCCATCCATTCACTAATCGCTTCTCTTAACTCTGGCAATCCCTGTGTTGGTAAGTACGTATTTCGACCAGCATTTTCTTTCAACGCTTGCTCTAAAAGCTCTGGTGCGGTGAAAGGAGATTGGCCGAAACCAAAATGAGACACCTCTTTGCCTTGTGCTCGCAAATCCTTTAACTTTTGATTAATTCGCAGAGTTGGAGACACTGATAATTTTTGAATATATGGATTCAAATCAAATTCGATGGACATAATATATTCGCTCCCAAAAGGCACGGTTTAAATGACTGTCACCTGATTTTTAAAATCTATTTTTCTAGTTTATCTTGTAACGCAAGCGCTGCGTCATAACATGTTTTACGTGAAAGTTTTGTTAGCTGGGCTGTAATTTTTGCAACTTTATTAATGGGTAAATGAGGTAATAAACTCTCTATCAGTACCTGCTGCGCTTCTTCCCAGGGTGCTTGGGCTTTTTGACACCCTTCAACCACAACAACGAACTCTCCCTTTTGGGGGATTTGAGCAGATTTTAGTTGAGAGTATAACTCTTGCGTGGAGCCTTTATAGAAAGACTCGTATATTTTGGTTATTTCTCTTGCTATCCCTGCCCTTCTATTTTCGCCATAGACAGAGACTAGATCTTCAAATAGTTGCTCAATTCGATGAGGAGCCTCATAAAAGACTATTTGACACTCATAGTTCGCCAACTCTTTAAGTCTTTTGCACCGTGCGCTTTTATTAGCTGGCAAAAAGCCATCAAAATAAAAAGCTCCCTTATCAATAGCCAGAGCACTTAAAGCCGTGACAACCGCACATGAACCTGGAATAGGAACTACTGTAATGCCATGCTCATAGGCCGCAGCTACCAAATGAAAGCCAGGATCACTAATCAGTGGCGTCCCAGCGTCACTGACAATGGCCCCACTCTCACCACTTTGCAATTGTTTTATTAATTTATCAACTTGCTGAAGTTCATTATAATTATGCAAAGAGACACAAGGTGTAAAGATAGTGTAATGTTGAAGAAGCGGTTTACAATGTCTTGTATCTTCACAAGCAATCCAACTAACATTCTTGAGTGTTTTTTGTGCTCGCACAGTGAAATCATTCAAGTTGCCAATTGGTGTCGCAACAACGTAAAGTTTCCCGTAGGATTCGGGGCTCAATTTTTGAGGAATATTATTTGTCATGGTCAAGCACTCTAACAAATTTTCATTAGTTTTAATAGTAACTAGCTTTTTGCTGGTTAGTTGTAAGTCTGGCACAGGCCCTAGCGTTCCCGTTGAAAATCGATCTAGTGCAGCCTCCTCTGCCACCAATCATGAGACTCATGACCAAGCGCTCAAATCAGCAGATCATTATTTACAAATGGCAGCAAAGTCTACCCCTCCGCAGAGTTATGAATATCAATTACTCGCGACCGAAATGTATATACGCGCCAATGAAATAAAGCAAGCCAAGCAATGGATGGCCTCAACGCCACAGACAAAACTTCCGCCTAGACTTCAGACGCATCATAAAATTCTAAAAGCTGAAATCGCGCTAGCAGAATCAAAGCCAACTGTCGCTATTGACACTTTGCGCTCGCAGACGCAGATTCATCCATTATCAAAATCTCATCAAATTAAAATATTAGAGCTGCAGGCCCTCGCTTATCTTCAAGTCGGTGATCCATTCCACAGTGCTCAAGCTCGGGCGCAACTTGATGAACTGCTTATTCATTCGCAGAGTCGTCAACAAAACCGTAATGCTCTTTGGCAGGCATTAGGAGATGTGCCAATTTCGCAACTTCAAAATCAAGGATCAGATCCTGTCTTTCATGGATGGACAAGTTTAGCCCTTATTCTTCGCTCCCAAGATGTGGCTTTGTTAGAGCAGAATCTTGAAGCCTGGCAAGATCAATATCCACGCCATGCTGCTGCTGACTTTATGCCGAGATCCCGCCAAACGCGCATGGAGAATAATTTCAAATTTCCAAATCAAATCGCTATATTGCTTCCACTTAGTGGCACTCATAAAAAGGCAGCAGAAGCCATACGAGATGGTTTTTTAACACGAT
>CAYGPI010000138.1:0-3628 GCA_964351745.1 uncultured Francisellaceae bacterium | reverse complement strand
TTATGATTTGAGCGCCATGCCAAACTGCAGTTTGGCATGGCGCTCAAATCATAAGAACGCATGATGTTAAAGCCACAAAGGAATGTGTGCAAACCGTCTATGCCATTAAAACTAATCAAGGAAGAATCCAGTGACTGAAAAAAAATATTTTGGGACAGATGGTATTCGTGGACGAGTTGGCGTGTCAGATAGAATCACACCAGAGTTTATGATGAAACTCGGTTGGGCATTTGGCCAAACATTATCGTCTGACTGTAAACAACAAGTCATGATTGGTAAAGATACACGGCTGTCAGGTTATATGCTGGAGTCAGCCTTACAAGCAGGGCTAGTGGCTAGCGGTGTTGATGTCATGCAGTTAGGCCCCATGCCAACGCCAGGGATTAGCTTCTTAACACACCATTTGGCTGTTTCTGGTGGCATTGTCATTAGTGCTTCTCATAACCCTTATTATGACAATGGCATTAAATTGTTTAATGCAAAAGGATTTAAGTTATTAGATGAGCAAGAGTTAGACATTGAGAAGTTGCTCGAGCAACCGATGACGATGGTGAGCCCTGATAAAGTCGGTAAAGCCAAACGCTTAGATAATGCGGCGACGTTATATCAAAATTTCTGTCAGCAATCGTTTAATCAATTAAATCTAGATACGTTTAAACTTGTGGTTGATTGCGCGCACGGCGCCATGTATCACATAGCTCCTCAAGTCTTTCAAAATTTTGGTGCGACGTTAAAAACCATCGGTGTGCAACCTGATGGTCTCAATATTAATCATCATGTTGGATCTACACATCCACAAGCTCTTGTTGATCAGGTTAAAGCGAACCCAGGGTTTATTGGTGTCGCCTTTGATGGTGATGGCGATAGAGTTCTCATGGTTGATGAACGCGGTGCACTGGTTGATGGTGATGATATTTTATACATTGCAGCCAAAGCCAAACAACGATCGAAGGCACTTAAAGGCGGAGTTATTGGCACCTTAATGACAAATTTTGGAGTTGAACGAGCATTCTTGGACTTAAACATCAACTTTAAGCGGGCTCAAGTCGGTGATAGATATGTGCTTGATGAACTCAACAAGAATCAATGGTGCCTTGGCGGTGAAACGTCAGGCCATATTATTGATTTATCAAAAACAAATACGGGTGATGGCTTGATGGCGGCTCTTTTAGTTTTAGAAGAGATGCACAAGACAGGCTCAACTTTGGTTGAACTAAGAAGCGGGTTGAAAAAATGCACACAAACACTTATCAACGTGCCAGCCAGTGCAGGTAAGCAGTTAGTGGATTCTAGTTTAATTCAAGATACATTAAGAAGTCAGCAACTAAAGCTTAATGGACAAGGTCGCATTGTTCTTAGATCTTCTGGTACGGAGCCTTTGGTTAGAATTATGGTTGAAGCTGATGAAGCGACGATGACAGAAACTGTGGCTAATAGTATTGCTGATGTTGTGAAAAATGCGGCCTCTGTTGTCTCATAGACTGTCATTGGCCCAAGGTTGTTGCTGATACTTCATGCCTTGGGCTGGGCAAGTTTGCTAAACTGGCGAGCGATGATAGTGTTTCTTGTGATTCTCTTTGGTAATTGATCAGCAAGGCCTTTCTTTCTGTACTGAGTCCTTCGGGATCTTCATCCTGCGGTTCTTGTGCCGTGTTTTGTGTTGTTGATAGCGTTTTTCTTTCTAACTCAGGTAAATCATGAAGGAGTGATTTCTTATTGGCTAATTGGGTTAGAGAGCTGTGAATTTTAGAAAGCTCTAAAAGGTCTTGCCCGACACTGAGATTAAAATCTAAATCCATGAGCGCTTGTCTTTCAAGATAAAGCAATCTTCCGAAAATAATAATGTCGCCAGAAACACCGATACTCTGCATCAGGGATTTGACTTTATCAAGTTTAGCTCTAAACCTAGAGCCTGTAGGTCTAGAAATTTGACTGGGGGAATTAGTTAGAGCACAACGACAAAGAAAGAGGGCAACATCATATTCTTTAGTGCTAAGCGTTTTTTTTAGTTGCCTTCTCTCTTCTATGCTCAAGTGCTGATAACCACTAGGTGAAGACCGCCGCATGGATTTTAAAATATAATCGCATTCTAGGTCATTGAAGGTATCAACTAAATTAATGATATCGCTCACTCTTTGCTTTTTGTCAAAATGGCTCCAGAGAGAAATTTGACAAACAATCATATCGAAATTATATCTTAACCGAGATTCATGGTAATCTTTGTCTAGGTCTTTTAAAGCAGATAAAAACGTGTTCAGTGGGTTTGGTTGTCTTAATGGCGCTCGTGTCTGAGTCATGAAGTTAATGAGCTCTTCAGCGGTTGGGCATTGAAAGTTAATGAGAGACCTAGCTTCAGGAAAGGCTCTTTTAAGGATCGCTTTGGCTTTATCAATTGTTTCATTTAAAGCTAACGTTACTTCGCGGTTTATTTGTAATTTTTGAATAGGCTGCATGAAAGGTTGCTCGTGAGACAGGTCTTGATGAAGACTTTTTTTGGCAGCAGGCATGATTTCGTCAAAAATTATTTTTACAGAGCGTAAAGATTCGATCCTTTGCTCTTGGACACATGTGAAGGATTGATAAATAATTTCTTTGATAACGCTTCTAAAAACACATGCTTGTGTCTTAAGTTTTTCTTGGTCATTAAGAAGAGTATATTGCGTTTGAAAAAAAGGCTCATCCATGTATTCAACAAAATCAACCAAATAGGGATCCACAACATCTATCAACATCTTATGGGCAAGAACAACGCTAATAAGAGCCATTTCATAATATTTTCCCTGTTGTTTCTCCGGGGAGAGTGCCATAATCTGGTGGCGCTGTACGACGTCCAGACGGATAAAATAGTGAAGCGCAATCAGCATATCAGTAGGATGAATATCATTAGGGCTATACTGGAAAAAAGATTGAGAGGCAAAGCTTGAAAGCTCAGCTGTCACATCGGCTTGTAGTTCAAGTTGATACTTAAATTTCAAGTACCAATCGATAAATCTGGAAAATTCTATAGAGGTTTCTTCAGATAATCTTTTATATTCAGCTGATGAGAGTTCTTGGGTCCAGACTTTAGGAACATCAATTTCTGGTGCATCGGAAATGCTTAATTTTTCGAAGGCTTTTAACATTTAAAACTCTACTGACGCTTTGCTTGACTTCAGGGCAGTACTGAGAATTTACCCTCCTTGAAGTTATTTTGGTCATACTTCTTGTAGGTTGTCTATAGTGAATGAAACTTTCTTTAAGTTAAGAATGTTTAAGTGATGAAAGGTTATTGTTAAATCCATTTGTAGGCGTTGTTATACTTTCAATCGCAAGAATGGTGCTAATAGATTGTTTATTGTAGTTAGCTAGAAGAGGGGCTTGTTCAGCTTCAGTGATTCCGTGTAGACTTAATGAGCGAGGAGACTGTGGATTAAATAATTGGCCATCATTTAAAGATTGATTTAAAGAATCTTGTATTTCAGATAGATTGGAAAGATCTTTATAAATAGCTAAGTTAAAATTGAGATCGAGGAGTGCTTTTGTTTCTAAGAGAGACAATCTCCCTATCAATGTAGCATGGGATGATAGCTTCAATCGTGTTGTTTCGTTGACTCTGGTTAATAAAAAATCAAGCTGTGAGCCTATAGGT
>CAYGPI010000137.1:0-3638 GCA_964351745.1 uncultured Francisellaceae bacterium | reverse complement strand
GCATTCATATATTTATAATGACACCAAACAGCAAAATCGACACCACAAGCATGCAAATCATGAGCAATATTGCCTATGCCATGAGCACAATCAAAACCAATGGGGATCCGATAAGCCTGAGCTTTTGCTGCAATTCGACTGATATCAAGAGCTTGCCCAGAAAAATATTGAACACTAGGTAATAGGATTAAAGCTAAGCTATCTCGGCTCTGCTCAATTTGATCTAATATATTTTGGGTTTCATAAAGCCAAGTTGAATGATCTGGCTTTAAAAAAATTAAACTTTGTACTGGATCCTGGCCACGCAAACTTAGATGTGAAGCAACGGCATACCTATCTGAGGGAAATGCATTCGGCTCCATTAAAATTTGATGACGATTAGCTGACGGGCGGTAAAAACTTGCCAACATAAGATGCAGATTGGTTGTCAAACTATTCATAATGGTTAGCTCATCACGATGACAGCCAACTAGTTTGCTCAAGCTACCCAGCAATGACAAATGCCAACTCAACCACCCTTGGTTTTGATCGAAATAACCAGCAACTCCTTCTTCAGACCACTGCGCCATCACAGACTCAACCTCTTTCTGAGCAATCACAGGTTGAGCTCCAAGCGAGTGGCCACAAAAGTATGCTAACAAACTATTTTTGTTTGGTGTTTTAAATTTTTTTGCCATGTATCCAAGAGGATCGCAATCATCGCAATGTTTAGCATAGGCAAAAGTCGCCTCATGATTTATGTCATCCATGACAAACTCTCATCAATTCATTGGATTTGGAGACTCGGGCAATTCAGGTATGTCACTTAGACCATCAATAGCCTCAAGCTCTGGCTCACCTTTTCTTTGACCTTTTGCAATATTATCACCAACATAGGCATCTGAATCTTCATTAAATGTAGCTTCTGGCTTTGGCTCTTCATACTGTGGGTGCAGTCTGCTTCTAAAATCATCATTCCATTTACAACCCACCACTAAAAAAGAAAAAGCAGCTACGAGACACAAACTTTTCTTGACCATCATCATTAATCCTCTGTTTTTTATATAATAGCAACACAACCAATAGTTTGATTAATAACAAACTAAAATTTTTCCTAGAATCCAGCGCACTATATATAAACGTTGGAAGATATGAAACAATGCGCCACCTAGACAGTTAATTGAAAGTCATAAGACCCAATCACACCCTATGTTGTTAAGCCGATATAAAATAAGAGCTCTTTGGATACTGGCCCCTTTTCTTTTAATATATTCTGTGGCTGGTTGTGCTTTTGAGAGTATTATTCTTGTTGCTAACAGCTCGCACTATAGTTTGCTTCATCGTATAGAAACAGCCATTTACTCAGAGCCGAGTCCGCATCCACAGTTAATCCGCATTGAAACTGAAGAGCTTACCCACTCCTCCCAATTTGACGTTGAGAAAGCCTATCCGTGCAAGTTGGTCGTTGCTGTTGGCTCCCATGCCACTAAAGCAGTCCTAGAGACTAAACCAGAGCACGCCATCTTGAGCATTTTAATTCGTAAAAATGCCTATGATGAGTTAGTCGAAGCCTACAAGAGCAAGCATGGTAAAGCGCCTAATATTACAGCTGTCTTTATTAACCAGCCTTTTGAAAGGCAATTTAATTTAATCAGCTCTATTATGCCTAGTACAGATGATACACCGTTAAAGATAGGCATATTGCTTGGACCAAACTCGGTGATGTATAAGTCCCTTTTAGAAGAAACAATTAAAAGTTATCCTCATAAACTGCAAATTATTAGCGTGAAGAACAAAGATAATGTCACGGCAGCTTTCGATGTTTTACTTGAAGACGTTAACGTTATCATGGCACTCCCGGATTCTGCTATCTACAATACCAGAACAGCTCGAGGTCTTTTGCTTAGTGCTTACCGCAAAAAAGTCCCTATCATTGGATTTTCTAAAACCTATGTCAGTAATGGTGCGCTAGCAGCTGTGTACTCAACACCAAAACAAGTGGCAAGCCAAACAGCAGATATGATTAGGGAGATATTGGAGTCAGATTCAAGCGCACTCCCCAAGTATCAATTTCCCAACCAATATTCCGTGGCTGTCAATTACCAAGTTGGACGCTCATTAAGTATGGTGCTTGACAACGAAGCGGGGATCCACTTTTGTATTTCACAAAAGGAAGGCTGCGACGAAAACATCATGAGTGCTTTCCCTCAAAGCTTATCGAGCAACACAATAAGGACTATAGATAATGAATGAATGGGGAATTAAAAGTCGAGTCTTATTTTTAACCCTCGTCCCAACTATTATTATCTCTTTGTTATTAAGTGCTTATTTTACTAGCACACGGTTACAAGATTTGGAAACAGGTCTTAAAGATAGAGGGTATGCCATTGCCCTTCAATTAGCTCCGGCAAGTGAATATGGCGTTTTTTCCGGAAACACACACACACTTCAACGAATAGCAAACGATGCTATGAATGAATCCGAGGTTCGCTCTGTCTCGATATTCAACAAAGATGGACAACTATTAGCTCATTCCGGGCATGAGCATAAAACGCCTTCAGTTATCTTATCTGTCACCAATCAGCCAAATGGCATCACCATGGCTGATACAGGTAACTCGCTACTTTTTACCGTGCCAGTCACCATTAGAGACGTTATCATCGAGGACTACCCTAACACTGACTCCATATCCAATAGCAACCAGCTTAATGATAACGTGATTGGCTGGATCAGCATTGAGCTAGGCCGAATGAATACAACATTGCGTCAGTATCAAGTCCTATTTGCTTGTAGTGTGATTGTGTTAATTGGGCTAGCAATTAGTGGTATTTTTGCTTTTAGAATGGGACGCGATGTGACCAGACCCATTCAACAAATGGCTTATGGTGTCGAAAAAATTAAAAACGGAAATTTGGACACTCGAGTCTATACAAATGCTCGTGGAGAGTTGCGACATTTGGAAGCAGGCATCAACACCATGGCTGCTTCCTTAAAATCTGCGCACGAGGAGCTCCAGCAATCTGTCGAGCAAGCAACCGCAGATCTGAGACAAACATTAGAAACGATTGAAATTCAAAACATTGAGCTTGAAATGGCCAGGAAGGAAGCTGAAACGGCCAGTCGCGTTAAGTCAGAATTTTTGGCCAACATGAGCCATGAAATTCGCACACCTCTCAACGGCGTTATTGGCTTCATTAACTTACTAGTTAAAACGCCTCTCGATAGTCGACAGAAAGATTACTTGCAGACCATTCATAAATCCGCGACAAGCCTCTTATCCATTATCAATGATATTTTAGATTTCTCAAAAATTGAGGCTGGCAAACTAAGACTTGACCAAAGCCCCATGGATATCCGAGATTGTATTGAGGACGCACTCACATTACTCGCACCTTCCGCGCATGACAAAGCTCTAGAATTAGTACCTCTGATCTATTCTGATGTGCCTCCGAAGATTATTGGTGATCAGCTTCGTTTAAAGCAAATCATGACGAACCTTGTAAATAACGCGATTAAATTTACCAAGTCTGGCAATGTTGTCGTTAGAGTCATGCTTGAGAAAGAAACCAATGATCATGTTGTTTTACGAGTCAAAGTGACAGACTCTGGTATCGGCTTAACACAAGAGCAACAAAAATCCTTATTCCAGGCTTTTAGAC
>CAYGPI010000136.1:0-3817 GCA_964351745.1 uncultured Francisellaceae bacterium | reverse complement strand
CTAATAATTCTGCAAAAGGTGTACCCATTGGAATTTCATAGTTTCCTGGTTTTTTCACGTGACCTGAAATTGAAAATAATTTCATGCCACCATTATTGGGTTTACCTAGTTTCAAAAACCAATCTCCACCCTTTTCTAAAATAACAGGAACGGAGGCGTAACTTTCTGTGTTATTGATATTCGTTGGTCGCCCATAAACACCATAATTAGCTGGAAAAGGTGGTTTAAACCGTGGTTGACCTTTTTTCCCCTCTAAAGACTCCATCAAGGCTGTCTCTTCACCACAAATATACGCACCTGCGCCAATAAAATTATGGATTTCAAAATCAACCCCAGAATCCAACATGTTTTTGCCAAGATACCCTGCTTCTATCGCTTCTTTTAAAGCCTTCTCACAGCATTTAAATGGCTCAACATATTCACCGCGCATATAATTGTAACCAACGGTCGCATTCATAATGTAGCCAGCAATCGCCATACCCTCAAAAATTTGATGCGGGTTATAGCGCATAATATCTCTATCTTTAAAGGTGCCAGGTTCACTCTCATCTGAATTACAAACAACATATTTTTGCCCTGGTGCATGCCTTTGGACAAAGCTCCACTTTAAACCTGTTGGAAACCCAGCGCCGCCTCTCCCTCTTAAAGCAGAAAGCTTAAGTTCATCAATCAATGTTGCTGGATCTGGCTTGGTCTTAAGAATATTTTCTAAGACCTTATATCCACCAATGCTTAAATACGTTTCTAAAGAATTGGGATTATCTAAGTGACGAGTACGAAAGCAAACTTGATTGGTCGCCATCATGACATTTTCTCCAATGTCGCAAGTAGTCTATCTAATGACTCTGTCGTTAAATTTTCATGATAATCATCGCCAACCTGCATCATCGGTGCACCACCACAAGCCCCTAAACACTCTACTTCCTTAAGGGTAAACTTGCCATCGGGCGTTGTTTGACCAAAATCAATCCCCAACTTTTTACGAAGATGATCGACAATTTGATCAGAGCCACACAACATACAAGAAACATTCGTGCAAACTTCTAGTTTGTGACGACCGACAGGCTTGAGTTCAAACATGGTATAAAAAGAAGCAACCTCATAAACACCAATTTTAGGCATTTCCAGATAGGCAGCGACAGCATCCATCAAAGATTCTGTCAAATATCCTTGATTTTCTTTTTGTACTACTGTTAATGCAGCAATCACAGCCGATTGTTTTTTATCACTCGGAAATTTTTTAATCCAATGGTCAATCTCTTGTCTCGCCTGCGATGAAAGCAAAATAGGAGATGCAATTTTATGAACGAACTGAGCCATTATCGATCTATTTCTCCAAACACAATATCCTGTGTACCAATGATTGCAACAACATCAGAGAGCATATGGCCTTTTGCCATCTCTTCCAAAGCTGCGATATGAGCAAAACCAGCAGCCCGCACTTTTAATCGGTATGGCTTATTAGCACCATCTGAGACTAAATAAACACCAAACTCACCTTTAGGGTGTTCAACAGCCGCATAAACCTCACCTTCTGGCACACAATAACCTTCTGTAAAAAGTTTAAAATGATGAATCATGGCTTCCATGTCTTCTTTCATCAATTCGCGACTAGGCGGTGCCACTTTATAGTTATCGAGTAAAACTGGGCCAGGGTTATCTTTAAGCCACTCAACGCATTGTCTTATAATTTTATTCGACTGGCGCATTTCTTCCATGCGAATAAGATAGCGATCATAGCTATCGCCTTCTTTGCCAATAGGAATATCAAAATCTAATTCATTATAAACAGCATAAGGCTGATTTTTTCTTAAATCCCAAGCCACACCAGAGCCTCTAAGCATTGGGCCAGAAAAACCCAATTGCAATGCGCGCTCCTTACTAACAACACCAATCCCTACGGTTCTTTGTTTCCAAATTCTATTATCTGTAAGTAGCGTTTCATAATCATCAACACAACCAGAAAAGCGCTCTGTAAAAGCCCATATAAAGTCTAGCAGAGTGCCTTCTCTATCTTCATTTCTCTTTTTGACTTGACGTTCATTGTGCCACTTTGAGGTTTTATGCTGTGGCATTTTGTTTGGTAAGTCGCGATAAACCCCGCCAGGGCGGTAGTAAGTTGCATGCATACGAGAACCACTTACTGCTTCATACATATCAACTAGGTCTTCACGCTCTCTAAAAGCATACAAAAACATGGTCATTGCACCAACATCTAATCCATGGGCACCAATCCATAGAAGATGGTTGAGTATCCGAGTGATTTCATCAAACATGACCCGGATGTACTGTGCTCTGATAGGTGCTTTGATGTTAAGCAATTTCTCAATGGCCATCACATAGCCATGCTCATTGCACATCATAGACACGTAATCAAGCCTATCCATATACCCAATAGATTGATTGAACGGCTTTGATTCCGCTAATTTCTCTGTGCCCCGATGAAGTAAGCCAACATGGGGATCAGCTCTAACAATGACTTCTCCGTCCATTTCTAAAATAAGACGTAAAACTCCGTGAGCAGCTGGGTGCTGAGGTCCAAAGTTTAAAGTAAAGTTTTTTATCTCAGCCATTGACAGTATCCCTTGGTTGCTCTTGAGGATCACGATGCTCTTGGCGGATAACCTTAGGCACTAAAACTCTCGGCTCTATATCAACAGGCTCATAAACGACGCGCCCTAGCAAAGCATCATAGCGTACCTCGACTTCACCACTTAAAGGGAAATCTTTTCTAAAAGGATGGCCAATAAAACCATAGTCTGTAAGGAGCCTGCGCAAATCTGGATGACCTCTAAACAGCAACCCATACAAGTCAAAAGCTTCTCTTTCATACCAGTTAGCGCTACTCCAAATTGAAACAACTGAATCAATCATCAAAGAATCATCTGGCACAAAGACTTTAACTCGAATGCGGTGATTATGGGTAATCGATAGCAAATGGTAAACAACAGCGAATCTAGCAGAAGACTTCAATTCAATTTTTTTATCATACAGCGACTGAACGCCTCGCTCAAAACCTGTTCCACTTGCCTCATCTGTCGCCCATTCATCAATCCCGTAGTGCAAATAATCAATACCGCACAAATCCATAAGTTGTTCAAAAAATAAGGTTTCATCCTGCTTTAAAGTATGTAATATTTCTAAGGATTTTTCTGCTGGCACTTCTAAACAGATTTCTTGATGATTCTCAATGACAACAACTTGTTTCTCTTTAAAAATCTCTCGGCAATATTCAGCTAACGCTTTTAATTTAGACATGCTTAATCTCTAGCAATTGTGTTGGTTCTGCGAATTTTGTTTTGGAGTTGCAAGATAGCATAGATAAGCGCTTCTGCAGTTGGTGGACATCCAGGCACATAAACATCAACAGGCACAATTCTATCGCATCCGCGGACAACTGAATAAGAGTAGTGATAGTAACCACCCCCATTAGCGCAAGATCCCATCGAAATAACCCATTTTGGATCCGCCATTTGATCGTACACTTTCCTTAGCGCAGGAGCCATTTTGTTACATAAGGTGCCAGCGACAATCATAACGTCGCTTTGTCTTGGAGAAGCACGATACATAATACCAAAACGATCTAAATCATAACGAGAGGCACCAGCTTGCATCATCTCCACAGCGCAACAAGCTAAACCAAAAGTCATGGGCCACATGGATCCTGTTCTTGCCCAATTAATAAGTTTATCCATCGAGGTTGTCATGAAACCTTCTTCAAGCAGGCCTTCTATTCCCATTCCAACGCTCCCTTCTTCCACTCATAAATGAAACCTATCAACAACAGGAATAAAAAGATCCCCATACTCCCGAAACC
>CAYGPI010000135.1:0-3887 GCA_964351745.1 uncultured Francisellaceae bacterium | reverse complement strand
GGTTAAGATGCTTGATAGCAGGCGCCTCTATAGAATTATTCCTAATGCTGTTTAATAGCTCAACAAAGTCTCTATCTTTTTGTCTATAAACTTTTTCTAACTCAACAATGTCAATATCAAAATCTTCAAAAGCATGGGCACTGAAAAAATAAGGGGTTTCATAGTGGTTAGAGAAAATTTCTCGCTCTTGAGAGGTCACAACAGGTGGAAGTTGATATAAGTCGCCGACAAAAATCATCTTGATACCCCCAAACGGCAGAGTGATATCAGGGCCATACATTCTTAAAAACATATCAATACAATCAAGCAAGTCAGCGCGCAACATCGAAACTTCATCGATGATAATCGTTTCCAATTTTTTATATAGTTTAGGTTGTCTAGCTTTTATTTCACCGCTTTCTATCTTTTCAGGGGTGACATCAATATAAAAATTAAAAAAACTGTGGATCGTTTGCCCTTTGACATTGAGGGCTGCAACCCCAGTTGGGGCTAGAACAACTACTTTTCGTGAGCTTTGCTTACAAAAATAATCAAGTAGCGTAGATTTACCTGTTCCAGCTTTACCAGTAATAAACAGACTTGTATGCGCTTCTTCCATGAGTGCTAAGGCGCGCTCAAATGTTGGGTTAATGTCTAGAGGTTTATTTTTGACAGTCATATAGCTTTCGTTTGAATATTGGATCTCATTTTATCATGAATTAAGAGGCTCCGAGCAAAGACTGCTCAAGTTTAAAGTTTTAGTAAATCACCTAACCATATAATGGCGTTTTAGTTTCTCTGAAGATGCATTTTCATGCCTTCATGTGTTGAGTCAAATCCTAGATCTTCATAAAATTGCTTGGCACGCTTGCGCTTCTTATCGGTGCTTAACTGTATGATAGATGCGCCTTTTTCTCTGGCATATTGAATGGCCTCGGTTATCATCCAGTGACCGATATTTTGTCCGCGTTGCTTTTCACTAACTCGCACAGCTTCAATTTGCATGCGCGTGGAGCCTTGAAATGTTAGGGAAGGCATGATGGTCAGATGGCAAGTGCCAACGATTTCTCCTTGGCACTCAACCACCATCAGATATTGCTGGGGATCAATTTCAATCTGTTGGAATGCTTTAATATAGTTTTGAGGCACACTTTCACCAGCGGTTTCTCTTGCTTGGCCAAGTTCATCCTCAAGCAAGAGCTTAATGATTGTATCGAGATCTTTGAAAGAAGCCCTTCGATGGGTTAAACCATGGTTCATTCAATATGCCTTGTAAAGTTGTTAGAAATTAGATCATTTCACTATAGTAACGTTGTTCAGAGCCGTTTAGCCATTGGGGAATAAGCTCTTTTAAAGGCTCTGCCCTAAAGTCAATCTTAGAGAGTTGTGATAATGGCAGCCATAGAAGTGATAGATTTTTCTCAAGCTGCGCTAGTTTTTTGTCTAATTTCAAAGCGTTAGAAAATGCCTCAAACACAAAATTATACTCGTGATTATGGCATATGCTACTATGACCAGGCGTAAAGCTATATTCAAGGCAGCCTAAAAATTGGCTAATAGTACAAGAGGCGCCAGTTTCTTCTGCAAGCTCTCTTAGTAAAGCACTCTCGACTGACTCACCATGCTCCACATGGCCCCCAGGCAAGAAATAGAAATTAACTTGTAGATCAAGCGTTTTGCATAAAAGAATATGAGCTTGATCGATGATGACTGCTCGGCTTAAGACGTGAATATTGTTTTGATTAGTCATACAATGGCTCAACATTTAGGGGATTCATTGGTTGAAGTTATGATACCACAAGATAAATAGTCCATTGAGTTTTAAAAAGCCTCAATGTCTACAGGCATGTTGACGCAAGACATCATTTTGGTATTATCTCTTGACACTTGATATCATCGTGACGTCGCAGGGTAAAATGCAAAGCAAAACCTTCAAAAAAATTACCGTTTCTCCTTATAACCCACTTTGGCCTGCATGGTTTGAAAAAGAAGCCGTTTTCATCAAAGAAGCTTTAGGCCAGGATTGTCTAGCGATATATCATGTTGGTTCAACGTCAGTGCCAGGATTAATTGCTAAATCGAAAATTGATATCATTGCTGTCGTTAGAGAGCCTAAAAAAGCGATCCCAGCTTTAGAGCAGATCCACTATACGTATAAGGGAGAGTGGAATATTCCTTTTCAGTATGGCTTTACCAAGCGAGAGGATGTTAAGGTTAATTTACATGTTTTTGAGGATGATCACCCTGAAATTGAGCTTAACCTATGTTTTAGAGATTATTTGCGTCAAAACACACAGGCTCGAAACGAGTATGGCGCTCTCAAAGAGCGTTTGCTAAAAGAAAAGAGTGCGATGGAAAGAAATCAGTCTATGTTTCCAGGATATACCTTAGGCAAGCATGACTTTATTCAAAAAACACTAAGGCAAACAGGGTATAATCGTTTGAGATTGCTCAGGTGTACGCACCATCATGAGTTGGATAGGGCAAAAAAATTTCGTGAAACTTACTTCTCTATGCTTGGTGAAAGCTTAGATCTGTTTTCATCAACGTTTCATGAACCATCACATCATCATTTTGTTCTATATCAAGGGCTTGATATTATTGGTTACACTGATCTTGAGATTCATTCAGAGAATCAGATTCGATTGCATCTGCTCATGATTGAAGAGTCCATGCGCCTACAAGGTTTTGGCAGCAAACTGTTGAGCCTCATTGAGCAATGGTTAGCGGATAAAGATCTGCCCGGCCTTACGGTTAAGGCCACACAGGGGGTAGAAAAATTCTTTTTAAAGCATGATTATAAACAGGTAAGCTTAAAGGATTCATTGTATGAGAAAGCTAGGTAATTTGTGATGACATCATTTCCTTACACTTCGATAGATTTGACGCATACCTTAAACAAAAACAGTCCTTCTTGGACTGGTGGATGTGGATTTGAGCATGAGATTAAACTTGATTATGCTGATTGTAAGACAGAGGTTAAGTTTAGAGTGCAACAACTTAAGATGCATGCTGGCATTGGTACGCATATGGATGCGCCAGCTCATGTGGTTGAAGATGGCAAGAGTATAGAGCAATTATCCCTAGAGCACTTGATTTGCCCCTGTGTCTGTATAGATGTTTCTGAAATGGCCGACAAGGATTATTTGGTTTCGGTTGATGATATTCAAGGATTTGAAAAGCGCCATGGCACGATCCAAACCAATAGTTTTGTGATTGTTTATACGGGGTGGGATAAGCATTGGGATGATCCTAAGAAATACCATAATCAGTACCAGTTCCCAAGTATTTCAGAAGCCGCCATTTTGCATCTATTAGAGCGGCAAATAGCAGGTGTTGGCATAGACACCTTAAGTCCTGATTTGCCAACAAGTGGATTCCCTGTTCACAAACATCTCTTAGGGGCTGGTAAATACATTGTTGAAAATGTGGCTCATGCTAAGCAACTGCCCCCAAAGGGAAGTTTCTCATTAGCTCTGCCTATCAAAGGTCAAGGCTTAACTGAAGCTCCTGTGAGATTGGTTGGTTTGATTCCAAAATAGGATGATGGCCAAGCATCTCTTTCGCAATGATGTCAAAAGAGAGTTGATCTATTTCTAGAAAACCATACCTAAAAACATATCCCCAAGATTTCTTGTTTTGAATGAAAGGTAACTTGGGGATAAGAGGTCGTATGTCAATGGACTTAGCGGTAAGATATTGGATTTTTCTCCTAAAGGGTTTGAAACCATTATCTAGCTCTACTTGGTAAGCTTCACTATCTTCAACGATGCCAAGGGCTGTAAATTTTTGACACAGAGCGGTGCTTTGCATGGCCATTTTTGAAGAATAATAAATAACAAAATCATTCTTTCTTAAGCGCTTTGCAGGCGATGATTTGCCATGACAAAATTGACAGATCCCAAGCT
>CAYGPI010000134.1:0-3917 GCA_964351745.1 uncultured Francisellaceae bacterium | reverse complement strand
CTGCTAAGAAGAAGCCAGCTAAAAAAGCTACTGCTAAGAAGAAGCCAGCTAAAAAGGCTACTGCTAAGAAGAAGCCAGCCAAAAAGGCTACAGCAAAAAAAAAGACAGCAACTAAGCGCAAACCTGCTAAGCGCAAAGTAACTAAAATGAAGAGAAGACCAGCACGTAAGGTCACTCGAAAAGCTGCCTAAGCGACAAAACCTGTAAAGAGGTTATCAGGCCGTAGTTATTGACTGCGGCCTTTTTATTATGTATGAAATCACCTTACGCACTTGAAAAATTGATGGAGCAAACCCGCAAACTTGCGGCAGAGTACAGAGATAAGACTGGGCAGACGCTTCCGGTTTCTTCTGAGCTTGCTCATTTCGACGTGCAAACTATTTTTCATTTAAATCCCCCTGAAGTTGTAGAGCAAGGTATTGATTTTGTTGGTGGTAAGGATTTTGAAGGAAAGCGGATCCATATTAAAAGCCGCGTTATTTTTGATGAAGCTCGCTCTAATCATAGGTTAGGTCAATTTAATCAAAAGGCAAATTGGAATTATGTGATTTTAGTGATCTATGACGCAGAGTATCAGGTTCATGAAATTTTTGGCATTGATCGAGCGATATTGCTCGAGGCCATTGATTCAGGTAATAAGCGTGGTGCAGTTTCTGTCAATAAATTCAAAGCCATAGGCGAATGTTTATGGACGCCAGATGGGTTGTTATAGAATAACCTGTCTTTTTCTTGGCTAAAAAAGCAATCCGTACTTGTTGCGCCGCCTTATTCTCTTTATAATTTCCCCATGAAAATTTTAAGTATAGAAACAGCAACACAGGCATGCTCTGCAGCTTTATATATCGATGGTGATGTCATTGAAAAATTTGAAGTTTGTCATCGGTTGCACACTAAAAAGATCCTTTACATGGTTGATTCCTTGCTTTCTGAGGCTGGCATAGAACTAAGTCAGCTTGATGGAATCGCTTTTGGGAAGGGGCCTGGTAGTTTTACTGGGGTTAGGTTGGCTGTGAGTATTGCTCAGGGGTTAAGTTTTGGTTCACAGGTGCCTCTTTTCCCAATTTCCACCTTGGCAGCTGTAGCTCTTGGTGCCTTGAAACAGACGAGTCAAATTGATGTGGCATTAGTAGCTATGGATGCTCGCATGGGAGAAATCTATTTCGGAGCATACCAAGTTAAAGTTGGCAAACAGCAGTTAACTTTGATGAGAGATGAGATCTTAATTGGCGCAGATCAATTGTCACTATCAGAGCTTCAATTAGGTGGTCTTCATGTCATAGGTTGTGGTCATGGATTTGATATTTTCCCTGATTTGGCTAAGAAGCATGATTTTATTGAGGTTTTCCCGGAGATATTACCTCATGCTTCTGAGATTGCTATTTTAGCGGCATCGGCTTGTGAGAAGGGCCTTGGTTTAGATCCATTAGCTTGTAGTGCTGAATATTTGCGACAGGATGTTGTGCAGTCGCAGAAATCTACCTAAGTGTGTTTTCTTTTGAGATAAGCTATCTTTAATATGGACTATTGAGGATTAATAACACGGATGCTGATCCAGTCAGGCCTATCATCGGTCATCAATCATGCGAAGCCTTATCAAGGCCAAGAAAGCGCGCGTTCTCGTTTAAACGAGGCGTCGCAGCTAAGTGCAGTAAAGCCACAAGCTAAGATTCGTTTTGAGGGGTATAGCGAGCCAAGCCCTCATTTAGGGAAGGCTACTTCATCGTACATGTCTAATATTGATTTAAATGTTCTTAAGGTTGGCATTGGCCAACACATTGATTTTCACGTTTAGAGTTAAGTTTTTTCTTGATTATTTAAGCAGTTTTTTATAATTGTATAATACACCTTCGTTAATTCATTGAGATGTGTCACGCTGATCCATTCGTTAACTTGGTGGATCGTTTGATTCAGTGGGCCAAGTTCGACAACCTCAGTATCCATGACAGCTATAAATCGGCCATCGGAAGTACCACCTGATGTGGAGAGTTCAGGAATTGTGTCACAGTGCTCTTTTATTGCTTGTTGGGTGCAACGGATAAGGTGGCTGTCTCGAGAGGTGATAAATGGAGAGCCAGAATGATGCCAAGCTATCTCAAAATTTACCTCTGCGGCCTTTAGGATATTCTCAAATTTTTCAATTAACCTATCAGCGGTGATTGATGGGTTGTATCGCAAATTAAACATCGCCATTAAATCACCTGGAATGACATTGTTGGCTCCCGTTCCAGCTTCAATGTTTGAAAATTGTAAGGATGTTTCAGGAAAATCAGGATGTCCATTATCCCAAGAAGTGTCTAATAGGGCATGCAGATTTTTTAGAGCTGTATGAATAGGATTGTCCGCAAGGTGCGGGTAGGCTACATGGCCTTGTTTGCCTTTTATCGTGAGCGTGCCACTTAGAGAGCCTCTTCTTCCAATTTTTAAAGTGTCCCCTAAACTTTTGGAGCTTGAAGGCTCTCCTACAAGAGCGTAGTCAACAGTTTCCTGTTGAGACTGCAGCCATTGCACTACAGCTTTTGTGCCATGAGTTGCTTTAGCTTCTTCATCGCTGGTTAACAAGAATGCTAGTCGACCAGGATGCTCAGGATAGTCCTTTACAAATTGGGTCGCAGCGACAACCATGGCAGCCAAGGCGCCTTTCATATCACAAGCACCTCTACCGTAAAGGGCGTCGTCAACGATGGTTGGTGTGAATGGGGGATGTAACCAGTGACTCTCATCTCCTGTAGGAACGACATCGGTATGACCTAGTAAAGCCAGAGTTGGTCCATGTTTGCCATGGGTTGCCCAGAGGTTTGAGACATCCTCAAAGGGTAGGTTGAAGCATGAAAAATCTGAGCTTTCTAGTTCTTGCTGAATGAGGGGGATACAACCTGCATCATCAGGGCTAACAGATGGCTTATTAATTAATGCTTTGGCTAGATCTAAAGTGGTAAGACTCATTAGCAATCTCTTAAAAGTTCATTGATGCCAACCTTGCCTCTTGTTTTTTCATCGACTTTTTTGACTATCACAGCACATTGTAAATGACATCTGCCATCTTTAGAGGGTAGAGTGCCTGGTACGACAACAGAGCCAGCAGGGATGACGCCATAGCTAACAGAATCTTTTTCTCTGTCATAGATTTTGGTGCTTTGGCCTAAGAAAACGCCCATGGAGATAACTGATCCCTTTTCAACAATGACACCCTCAACCACTTCAGAGCGTGCACCGATGAAACAGTTATCTTCTATGATAGTTGGATTGGCTTGTAGAGGCTCAAGAACGCCGCCAATGCCTACGCCACCAGAAATATGAACGTTGCTTCCAATTTGTGCACACGAGCCTACTGTCGCCCAGGTATCAATCATCGTGTTAGCGCCAACATAGGCTCCAATGTTGATATAGGATGGCATAAGCACTGTATTTGGCCCTATATATGAGCCTCTCCTAACGTAGGCGGGAGGCACTATTCGTGCTTGCATTTCTTCAAATTCATGAGGTTGGTATTTTGTAAAGCGAAGTGGCACTTTGTCATAAAATTGGGTGACATTATCGTTTGAAACTTCATTGTGGTGAGCTCTGAAGTAAAGTAAAACTGCTTTTTTAATCCATTGATGGCAGATCCATTTTTTCTCAATGTTTTGCTCTGAGACGCGCAAAGTACCTTGCTCTAGATGATAAATTGTTTGCTCAATAGCTAACTTTAATTCATGTTCAATTGTATTAGGGTTTATGTCTTGTCTTATTTCCCAGCTTGCTTCGATGGTGCTTTTTAAGTGAGGGATATCCATACGTTGTCCTTATAAAATTTGAGTTCATTATAAACTCGGCGGCATCGCAACATCAATGCAACAAAGGGACCAACAAAGGGACAGGCAGAATCGGAAACGACGACAAAGGTGACAAAGGGACATGACAAAGGGACATGACAAAGG
>CAYGPI010000133.1:0-4163 GCA_964351745.1 uncultured Francisellaceae bacterium | reverse complement strand
TCAACGCTTACGTCAAGAGATGTTAGAAATTTTTTATGGGCGAAATGTACCTGTCACAGCAGAATTCTTGGCTAGTCATCATTAAGCGAAAGCGAAAGGCTACCAGTATCTTGATCAGGCGCTCTTTTTGAGGGCTGTAAAGGGTTTAAGTTTTCTTCTTGGGGTTGCTCTATTGAAAATTTAGAAGGTTGTTCTTCAGCATTCGGGTCGAATTCTTTTTCCCTTAATTGAATGTTTAGTCGTAGATTATTTTTAGAATCCGCATTTCTTAGAGCTTCTTCTTTGCTGATTCGACCATCAAAGTAAAGTTTTTCTAAGGCTTGATCAAAAGTTTGCATGCCTAGATTATTTGATTTTTCCATGACCGTTTTTAAACCTTCAATTTCACCACGATGAATCAATGAACATACAAGGGGCGTTCCGAGTAGAATTTCAATAGCGGCGGCTCTTTGATTATCGATGGTTGGCACTAAACGTTGAGAAATAATTGCTTTTAAGTTAAAAGACAAATCTAAAAGCAATTGGTTTCTTCGCTCTTCAGGGAAAAAGTTAATGATTCTATCAAGCGCTTGGTTTGAATTATTGGCGTGAAGGGTTGATAAGCACAAATGGCCAGTTTCAGCAAAAGCGATCGCATGCTCCATAGTCTCTCTTGAGCGAATTTCACCAATGAGAATCACATCAGGCGCTTGTCTTAAAGTGTTTTTTAAAGCTTCTTCATAGGATAATGTGTCCATCCCAACTTCGCGCTGGTTCACAATGCACTGCTTGTGCTTATGGACAAATTCAATGGGATCTTCGACGGTGATAATGTGTCCGCATGAGTGCGTATTGCGATGATCAATAAGGGCTGCTAGTGAGGTTGATTTACCAGATCCTGTGGCGCCAACAAAGAGAACAAGACCTCTTTTTTCCATCACGACCTCTTTTAAAGTCGGTGGTAACAGTAACCCATCAATATTGGGAATTTCAGTATTGATTCGACGAATAACCATCCCTACTTCACTGCGTTGCACAAAAACATTGACGCGAAAACGACCAACTTTACTTTCCGAAATGGCGAGGTTCATTTCTAGGTTTTTTTCAAATTCTTGAATTTGATCTGGATCCATAATCTCATACGCTAATTTTCTAACTTCTCCCATACCCAGTTGGCTTTCATGTATTTGTTGAAATTTTCCATTGACCTTCACTTTGGGTGCAGACATTGTGGTTAAATACAGATCAGAGCCTTCAAGCTCTACCATTTTTTTGAGAAGTTCTTTTAGTATCATCGCTGCAACCTTCTGTGCATGGTATAAGGTACTTAGACAAGTATAGAGTGATTAAGATTCAGATTTCCAACTTTAAAGAGGTGCATGTTCATGATGTTTGATTTTGGTATGGTCGTTGTTTTAGTGGTTGTTTTAGCCGTCGTTGTTTTATTCATGGCGGTGAAGCAAGTTCCTCAAGGATCTGAGTGGACAGTTGAGCGTTTTGGTCGATATACACAGACTTTGCCACCAGGTTTATCTTTCATCTTGCCCTTTATCGACAAGGTTGGCTCAAAAATTAGTATGATGGAGCAGGTGCTGGATATTCCATCACAAGAAGTGATTACAAAAGATAATGCGATGGTCAAAGTTGATGGCGTGTGTTTCTTTCAAATCATTGATGCTGCAAGAGCAGCATACGAGGTGAAAGATTTAACGAGAGCAACTAGAAATTTAACCATGACGAATATTCGTACAGTGCTAGGCTCTTTAGATTTAGATGAAGCTTTATCAAAAAGAGATCAAATTAACTCACAGTTGCTTATGGTGGTTGATGAAGCAACAACACCTTGGGGAGTCAAAGTCACTCGCATAGAAATTAAAGATATTTCACCGCCTAAAGATTTGGTGCAAGCGATGGCTGCTCAAATGAAAGCTGAGCGTGAGAAAAGAGCCAATATTCTTGAAGCAGAAGGCTATCGACAATCTCAAATTCTTAAAGCTGAGGGTGAGAAGAGATCTGCCGTTTTAGAAGCAGAAGGCCGAAAAGAAGCTTCTTACCTAGATGCTGAAGCTAGAGAGCGCTTAGCCAATGCTGAAGCGAAAGCTACTGAAATGGTGAGTACCGCTATTTCTAATGGCAATGTGACAGCCATTAACTATTTCGTCGCACAAAAATATGTTGAAGCGCTTGGCAAGATTGCTTCGGCAGATAATCAAAAAGTTATCTTAATGCCTTTAGAATCTAGCAGTGTGATTGGCTCTGTTGCCGGGATTGCTGAAATTGCCAAAGAGGCCTTTAGCAAATCATAAGAGGAAACTATGAATACTTTTTTTCAAACATTAACTTTTTGGCATTGGTTTGGCTTAGGCGTTCTCTTAGTCATTCTGGATGTGTCGATGGGCGCCAATTTTGTTTTGCTTTGGAGTGGGTTGGTCGCGGTCCTCGTTGGTATGATGATGCTTTTGGCGCCATCGATGGGTTGGCAGTGGCAATTAATTATTTTTGGCATTGGTGATTTCTTAAGCTTGGCATTTTGGCGTTACCATTTAAAGAAAACGCCACGTGCTTCTGATAAGCCCCATTTGAATCAACGAGCGACACGATATATAGGCCGCGAATTATTCCTAGAAACACCGATTGAGCAAGGGCGTGGTAAAGTCAGAATTGACGATACATCTTGGCTTGTTCAAGGTGAGGATGCTCCACAAGGCACAAAAATAAAAATCATCGCTGTTGACGGGATGGTTTTAATCGTTGAGAAAATTTAAATGGAAAGTTTTAAAGCACATGATGATGTGTCTCATGTGCTTTGTCGCCAAGTTAATAAAAATTTAAAGCAGTTTCATGAGGCCGTTTGTGCTAAAGGCTTGGTATACCCTACTTCAAAACAGTTTCAACAACGTCTTTACCAAATGTTTAGTCTTAGTGATTATGCTGTAGAGCTCGCTAAGCAACATCCCGAGTGGATCTTAAAAGCATATAAATCTTTAAAGAAGCACCAGAGTTTCCAATATTTTGATCAAACATTGAACCATAGATTGTTAGAGGTGAAGAGCCTTGATCAGCTGCTCGTTAGCATTCGATTATTTAGACATCAGCAGATGCTTTTTATTTTATGGCGCTTTGTGTGCGGTCTGTCTGATTTGCCAAAACATTTGATAGAGCTTTCAGATTTAGCTGATGTCATCATACGTCGTACGCATGATTGGTTGTATCAAGATTTAGCTAAGCTATATGGTGCTCCTTTGAAAAAAGGTAAAGAAATGCCTTTAATGATTGTTGCCATGGGCAAGTTAGGTGGCAGAGAGCTTAACTTTTCTTCAGATGTTGATTTAATTTTTTGCTACCAAGAAAATGGTGAAACGTCGGGCGGTCAAAAAAACATTGCTTATCAAGAATTTTTTATGTACTTGGCTCAAAAGTTAGTGCACGCCTTGTCTCACCCCACTGATTTAGGGTTTGTCTATCGTGTTGACTTAAGATTGCGGCCTCATGGCACGGCTGGGCCTATGGTGCTTTCTTATGACGGTCTTGAAAACTATTATCAAATTCATGGGCGAGACTGGGAGCGGTATGCTTGGATAAAAGCACGTCCCATGACGGGGAGCCAAGAAGCACGTCAAGAACTGATGTCATTGCTAGATCCTTTTGTTTATCGGCGTTATTTAGATTTTAGTGCTTTTGGCTCGCTTAGAGATATGAAGGATAAGGTTCAAAAAGAAGCCGCAAAACGAAAATTAAAGCCTAACCTTAAGCTTGGATCAGGAGGCATTAGGCAAATTGAATTTATTGCTCAAATGTTTCAATTGATACGAGCTGGCAAAGAAAGGCAGTATAAAACACAGGTTTTGAATCTTGCGGTGAATCGACTCATGGAGGCTAAGTTAATTGCTCGACGAGAAGCTTTATTGTTGATGAAAGCGTATGATTTTTTGCGCCGATCAGAGCACTTGTTGCAAATGATGCGAGATCAGCAAACCCATGATGTTCCTGAGCATGATTTTGATCGAATGCGTCTAGCTTGGGGCATGGGATATCCAGCTTTTTCAGATTACCTTGAAGTGTTAGATCAACATCGACGTTCAGTGCAAAAGCTTTTTGATAAAATTTCAACCCCTTTGCCGATAGAAAGCTCTGGAAGTGATGAGCAAAATCAACTTTGTCGTCGTTTATGGCAAGATATGCAA
>CAYGPI010000132.1:0-4227 GCA_964351745.1 uncultured Francisellaceae bacterium | reverse complement strand
ATTGAATGCTCTGCGATGTCAACGCATTGCTTAGGAAATCATTTTGATATCCATGGTGGTGGTCATGATTTAGTTTTTCCTCATCATGAGAATGAAAGAGCTCAATCTATGGGCGCAACAGAAGAAGGTTTTGCCGATACTTGGATGCATGTTGGATTTGTTCAAGTCAATAAAGAAAAGATGTCTAAATCACTGGGTAATTTTTTTACAATTAGGGAAATTTTAAAAGAGCACTCAGGAGAAACAATTCGCTACTTCTTAATAGCAAGCCACTATCGTAGCCCTTTAAATTACTCGACCAATCTGCTTGATAGCGCTAAAAATGCTCTAACCACATTATATACAGCTTTGAGAGGGGTTGATTTAACGTCTGTCTCAGAAAGAGAGATGCAAGATCACGCTTCTTATACTTCTTTTGTAGAGTTTATGAATGATGACTTCAATACTCCAAAAGCCTTAAGTGTTTTGTTTGAGCTGGCTAGAGTGATAAATACTAAAAGAGTCGCTAACCAAGATATTAATCTTGATGCTCAAGTGCTTAAGCACCTCGGTCAGATGCTTGGATTGCTTGAGCAAGAAGTTGAATTCTTCTTTCAAGGAGAAGCACCAGATACTCGAGTGGAAGCACTCATTAAAGATAGAGAGCATGCTCGAGCACACAAGGAATGGGCTAAGGCAGATGCAATTCGTGATGAATTAGTTCAGATGGGCATTATTTTAGAAGATGTTGCAGGTAAGACTGTCTGGCGCAGAGGCTGATCACAGCCATTTTCCTTCATTGGCTGCTTGAACTATTATCATAAAGTTAGATCAAGCAGTTCTTTTCAGATCTGCTACTCGTTGTGAAGCAATTGGCCAGCCGCTCCAAAAACAGTGCTTCCAATCATGGCTCCGACAGCAATACTCGCTAAGAATCCGCCTGCGCAAGCAAAAACAGCTTCAGGCAAATAGCCTTGAGGTGTTATCCCCATAACAAGTCCAAATAAACAAATGGGTGCTGCGATATAACCTCCAGCTGTGGCACCTACTATGGCACCACCGGTTGTCCAGGATGCTTGATGGTTGCTGCCAGCAGCAACTTGGATGGTCTCTAGTTGTATCAACTCTTTCATGATTATCTCACGGGTTCCTTTGATTAGAGCTCAATTATATAATGAGTGAGCGCTCACGTCAACATGTTTCCCCTCTCTTTTTTAAAAATATGGGCAATGTTCGCCATTTATCGTGGAGCTGCTACGAGACATCCATTTTAAATAGCAAAGCAACGAACTCAATTGTTATGATGTTTTATCAATGACTTTTATAACTAGAGAGCAATGTATGGCATTAGATTGGATAAGTGGCGCTATTGGTGGCGCTTATACAGGTGCTGCTGGCTATGTTTGCCCAACCTGTCCTACATGCCCAACACTGTCTGAAATGTTGTGGTCTAGTTTGCATGAAATGTTTGTTACCCCAGCCCAAAACCTAGGGGCATCAACCTATCTCGGTCTTGGTATAACCAGTTTTGTCGTGATTGGCGCAACATTATGGGCTTCAAATAGAGAGCCTGCTCGAGATAATTGGCCTGTGTTTAATCAAGGACATACATCTGACGTTAGGCAAAGAGCTTCATCTCAAAGCCAGATACCCCATTATTTCCCAAGCTTAGCTCGGGCTGATGTATCCCAAACATCGATACGGGACTACTTTAGTGATCAACAGCAAGCTGGATCAGGGCATTCTATGCTTTTACGTTCTCGCAGATAAACCTGATATCTTGCTTGCCCAAGACAATGAATGTCCTACCCCCAAATATCAAATTGGGGGCTTTATTCGAACTGTTTGATGCTGATCATAGGTATAACTGTGATGTCGTGGGCAAGCTGACGGTTGTGATTGTCTATTCTGTTGTTGTCAAATCCGATGACGGTGGGTTGCAGTATAATTCAACTTCTTCTTTAGCTTGTTTAATATGCTGCTGAATTTTCTTTTCAGGAAGAACTGAGACGTTGCCGTATGTGTCACGTTTGCGCACTTTAGGCTTTTCTTCTAAAGAAGCTAATTTGACTTGAGCTGCTTTACAATTAGCTCTCCAAATCTTTCTTTCTTCTTTTTCTTGCATTCTCTTCTCTTCTTCTTCAAGGGAGAGTTGCTGCTCTTTTAGCTCAGCTTCTTGTTTGGATTTGAACTGGTCAATTTCTTGTTGTGCTGAGCTTGAAGCGCTACTGGATTTTATCTTTTCAGCTTCTACCCCAGCAGGAGGTCTTTGACCGTAATGAGTTTGGCCTTTTTCGTCAGTCCACTTATAGTTCGCAGCCATAGCAACTGGCATGCAGCATAACAAAGCCAAAGTGAAAATTTTATGTTTAATCATCGTCTTGCTCTCCGCATATTTTTAACTTGTTTCGTTTCGCAAAATCCAATATATGAGCATATAGCTCAGGGTTGCTTTGCTCTAAGCTAGGATCCAATACAACACAACGGTTGCCATCTTTATAGGATGGACTTAAAAGAGGAGAGTAATAAATTCGATGGTTTTTAAAAGTGGATAGACTGCCACTCATGCGCTCGGCCCAATCACTTGGCCGAAACTTTTTACCTTCCTGCGTGACTCCCTCAATGATAATTTTTTTGCTCTTTTTTTCATCAGACATATAAAATTTAGTTCAACTTAATGTGCTTTGCAGCATTGACAGGCATAACGTCTGTACTTAACTATATTCTAGCGCATTTTTGGTGCTTAGCGCTATATTAGTTGACAAACTCTTTCTTGCTTGGTTTTGTTATTTTTGACTTTTTTCAAATGTTTTCCAATATAATCTGGTATCATGACTTTGATTTGTTTTGCATGTTGAGTTCACCTTAGAGATTATTATGTCAGATAAGAACCTTAATTCAGAGCGTACCCAAAAGAGCAAAGGGAAGGGCATTTATTTATTGCCTAACATGTTAACCACTTGCGGCTTGTTTGCGGGTTTTTATGCGATTGTTGCCGCGATGCGTGGCGAGTTTGATAATGCTGCAATCGCTGTGTTCATTGCCATGATTATGGATGGCCTAGATGGTAGGGTTGCAAGGCTTACCAATACTCAGAGTGCCTTTGGCGCTGAATACGACAGCCAGGCTGATATTGTTTCATTTGGTATAGCGCCGTCTTTAGTAGCTTATAAATGGGGTCTTATATTTTTGGGCAAAGCTGGGTGGTTGGTTGCGTTTTTCTATGCTGCCGCAACAGCTTTGCGCTTAGCCCGCTTTAATGCTTCCTTAAATACTGGTCACCCGAAATATTTCCAAGGGCTTCCTTGTCCATCAGCGGCGGGTTTAGTGGCAGGTATGATTTGGGTGGCTCATGACTATGGTGTTCCTGGCCAAAAAATTTGGTACATTGCTGCCATCGTCACATTAATTGCTGCGGTCTTGATGGTAAGCAATATTAGGTTTTATAGTTTTAAAGACATTGACTGGCGTGGCAATGTGCCCTTTGTGTTTATTTTAGTGGCCCTCATAGCCTTAATGTTTATCGCGATTGACCCACCTAAAGTTTTGTTAGGCAGTTTTGGCATCTATGTTTTATCAGGGCCGACAGTCGCCTTATATAGGGCTATTCTAGCGTTTCGCAAAAAAAGAAAAAGAAGGTTGGCTCGGACATTAGAGAGCTGATGCGCTGCATTATGGGAATTATGATATTGCTGAGTTAAAGTGAAAAAATAATTACCTAATGGAAGTTTGTGTTATGGATAACTTGGTCATTTTTGATACGACTTTAAGAGACGGCGAGCAAAGCCCTGGTGCTTCTATGACTTTAGAAGAAAAGGTCGCGATAGCAAAGGCCTTAGAGCAAATGAAAGTCGATGTGATAGAAGCGGGTTTTCCAATTTCTAGTCTTGGTGATTTTGAAGCCGTTAAAGCGGTTGCCAAAGCTGTTAAAGACGCTTGCGTTTGTGGTTTAGCACGCTCAGTTGATGCTGATATTGATAGAGCAGGTGAGGCCTTGGCACCAGCGGCTAATAGGCGAATTCATACCTTTATTGCAACGTCACCTATTCATATGAAAAAAAAGTTGAATCTTGAGCCAGATAGAGTGATAGAGCAAGCTGTAAAAGCAGTCAAAAGAGCCACGAGATATACCGATAATGTTGAATTTTCACCTGAGGATGCGGGTCGCTCAGAGATTGATTTTTTGTGTCGAATTATAGAGCAGTGTATTGAGGCTGGTGCGACAACGATTAATATTCCAGACACGGT
>CAYGPI010000131.1:0-4232 GCA_964351745.1 uncultured Francisellaceae bacterium | reverse complement strand
AGGCTCATATTATAAGTCTGCTAAAAGCAATCAAAATCTGGGTGTCTATTTCATCTAATGACATCTCTAATTTGCTGGACATCATGCTTTTGCTTGGCTATCGCTTGCTCCCTGTCTTTATGCATGATGAGTGAAAGCTGCGCAATACGTTCTTCTTCAGCCTGAGCAAGAGCTGATGATAACCGCTTTTCTCTTAGTTTTTCTCTTTCATCTATAATTTCTTTATCAGAATAATCTGAAACCCACTCAATTAACAATGCAGTTGTTTTAGCATCTTTACTGAGTAATAAGTCGCTGTAAACTGGACTGTCTTTAAGCTCTAATTTAGCCAGCGCAAGCTTGACATTACTGCTTTGAATACTTCGAATTTCATGACGAAGCTGACTGAGAGTAATAGGTGGGCTTTTAATGAGGGGAACGTCAAGTATGCTTGTAATGCTTCTAACTGAATCGATGCTTAATAATGCTTCTTTGAGGTGAGTAAGCTTTTTGATTTCCTCGAGGCTAAAAAGTGGATTACTTGGTGTATAGGTTATAACTAAGTAATCATCCGATCCATACCTGGCCTTAATCGATCGATAGTACTCTAAATCTGGATCATCTTTTAATAATAATGTTTTCTGCAGAAGCATCAAATTGAAATTTAGGAATGCCCCATGCTAAAACAGCGATGATCACCAAAATAATCATGATTGTAGTTTTAGGCGCCCCGAGTATCATACGGTTATACCAGCTGAAATGCACGGAGTTAATTCTCATGAAAATCCTTTTTGACCTGAGATTGCATTTGAAAACTTAATCGTTATAGTCGATCATGAGTGCCTTCTATCAGCTTTGTCAACTGTAACAAGGCATTAAGGATCGTTCGTAGCTCTTTAGGTATTCCTCATCTCTGACCAACACATAATCTACCTCCCCCTCCAATTTGTCAGTATAACAACTGCAACATGCCTGAAATGAAGCAGATCATCAAAATCTTAATCGGGCAGGCTCGATTAGGGCATGGTGTTTGCGCAACTTTGGCAAGGAAACAGGAACTTTACACTTGTAATTTGGGTCAAAAGGTATATGTTTATTTAAGACTCCAACTATGATTAGGAATACTGCTAGACTAGTCTCCTTACCTCACCAGTGCTCATTTTCTAAGCGCACTGTTTCAATGATAGTAGCTGCCATGCTAACTCCATTCAAATAATCATGGAGCGTCTACTTCCGTTAGTTATGAAAAGTTATCGAAGAGAGACTATTGAAAGATAAAGCCAGAACATTCTTAAAAGACAATAAACTTGATAATAGGCACCTAGTAGAAATACCATTTAGATTTAAGCAATTGCTTCTTCCAGTCACGGCATCCGACGTAAAGGAGCAGCAACTCGTTTAGAACCCCCATTCGAGGAAAAGAGACTCCAGCAGACTCATCAGATACAGGCCCTCAAAGCAAAAAGAAAAAAGGAGAAGCGATCTGCCTCTTTGATTACTGGGTTACGTCGTAAATATAAGCCAGCCACTTCAGAAGGTGGTACTAACACAGAAACACCAACTGCCCAAGGAAATGGTGTCCATCAAAAAAGAAAACCAAAAAATTGATGGCCCGGGTAAAATTAGTCATACTAGCTGCAAGAGAATAAAGAAGAAGGATTAGCCACTCTATTTCAAACTTTAGAGGAAGTCATCGTTTTAGGACTACATTGACAAGACGCATGAAGCCAAACTTTTTTGGAATCTTTTGGGTGCAAATAAACGAGATTAAATCTTTCATTTGATAGTTCATAATCTAGTTCAAAAAGCGCTTGTCACAGGAGAATAACCAATCTAGTTCAGGGTAGCAAAGGCCAAAATGAGTCACATGTCATTTTTGTCTTTCATTGTTATCCTTTTGTCGGTTCTGAACTTAAAAAACCAAGATAATACCCCATATCTTACTTATCAATAGTTTGAATATAAATGAGTCAACAATGCTTAACCATACTCCCAATATATCTAACATTCCACAACAAGATTTTATGGATGCGCTACCTAAAACAAGATCTGGAGCTATTGATTTAAATCAATTGCTGCCTTTGCAAGGTGGTGGCACCCATCTTATATACCAATACGATAAAAGCCCAAACTTTATACTCAAAGTAATGAAACAAACCATTGGTCTAAAAGTAAGCAGTCTTAACGAGCAGCTGGTTCAATTAACGAGAGACTACCAAAGGCTCTATAGTCATTTTAGTCATGACAATTGCCTTGTTGAACATCGAAGTATACAAACCATCCTTTCACCAGATTTATCCTACTCTTCCGCTATTGTCTCTGTAGTAGGTTTTGATAGATGTTTTGAAGCAAAGCAACAGTTTGGTTTTAATGTTGAGCCGACTGAGTTGCAAGAAGTAAAACTACAGCAGCATGCAGATAGCTATTTAAAGATGAACCAGATGCTTATATGCACCGACAAAGTCACTGAGTACTCAGCAAACAATTTTTTGTTGTTTAATCCCCAGTTTGGCCCTATCTTTGAAAAGCTTGAAAGTGATGAGGGATTGCAGGCAGTTATGCGAGACTTTCTAACAAAATATAAAGCTTTTTACCTAGACTCAGGTCAATTTATGGATATGATAGGTCGAGATAACGTTCTTTTTTTTGAACAAGGAGGCAAGTGGCAGTATAAAGTAGGTAGTGTTATCAAGTTCGAAAATAAAACTTTAACTCAGAAATTACTTAAGGTTATCAAAACCAATCCAACTGTAATCAATGATTCTTTCGAAAATGCCACAGGCCTGCTTTATGTGCCATCTTATATACGAGCAGTCAATGCTACAGCTTTGAAACTTGGTATGGACAAAATTGTTCAGGACTTAAGCTTTGATGCGGATGACAGTCAAAATTTACTGCACTTATATGAATCTGCGCCTTTAGACAAACGTGTTATTGAGCTTTTTATACAAGGGGAAACAGAAAAAGCAAATGATTTGTTTCAAGCATTTAAAACCACATCGGTTGAGCCTGCACAAGTTGAACGCTTACAGAAGTTTTTATCATCAGAGCATTTTAAATATCCTGATGACATAAAACCCATAGTGATGGGAATGATAAGTGAATTAGCTGTGATGGGTAATGGTGTTAAAGTTTCAGGCATACCTAATTTGTCAGCAACAAGCATGACTGATGCTCAAAAAAGTGATGATGATTTGCTTGGCAAAGTTTCAATTAAACCAGCTTTTCCACCGTTACTTGAGATGCCTCCACCTTTGATATTTAGTGATAGTGTGAAGACACCGGTTGCTCAAAAGCTTGACGTGGATATAGATATGTTGACCCAACAGAAAAGTTCAACTATACATAAAAAATAGATAAAGACAAATGGAACGTCTCGTACCGGTGAGCTTACCTATACATGCTTACCGGAAGAGGACTTTCAATGTAAAGAATGAGGGGATTCTATTTTTTCTTTAAATGGACTTTCATTGTTTTGATGGTCCTGCGTCAAAATAGCTTAGAATGTATTTGTTTGTTGTGCCTTGTCGTTTTTGCACATTTTTATGCCAGTTAATTTCATCAGATATTTTTTTTGGGTGCAGTTTATCCCAGGCTTCAAAAAACTTCTTTTGGTTTGAGCTAAGATTAATATTTTATGTATCAGCCATATAAAGGTATACTCTTGCTATCCAGCACTTTTACTCAGGCGATGGTTCTACTTCATTGAGCTTAATTTGTGTTTGTTTTTTCAATATAACCTCTAAGATTTATTGTGGGGCCCGACAAGCCGTCATCACTTACCGGAACCTGACAAACAACCATGGGCAGTTTATTTGGATGTATCACATTTTTTGAGTCTGCTAAAAGCAATCAAAATCTGGGTGTCTATTTCATTTTCTTGAGTCTGCTAGAAGCAATCAAAATCTGGGTGTCAATGTCATTGGATTAATGGTCTATTTGACCAGATAATCAACCTTAAAAACCAACTGTTCATAGAGTATAATATTTAAAGCAAAGCCTAAATTATTATAAAATTTGTATTGTAAGGGGAGCAAATAATGTCACAAAATAATTCTTTTCTAACTTTATGCAAGTCTATCCTGAAAATAGTGACAAGCTTATTGTCTTTCGCCCCATTTATCCTATTTGGCTTGCTGTACATGCAGGTCCACACTAATCCGGGAATGCCCCAAAAGTATATGCATTATTTTCAATTAATTTGTTATGTAATAACTGCTCGTATTGTCTTGTTGATTGTCAGTGTGGTCATC
>CAYGPI010000130.1:0-4299 GCA_964351745.1 uncultured Francisellaceae bacterium | reverse complement strand
ATACAAAAGAGTGCTGGCGGCGTTAACACTCGCGGTCGAATGCCCCTCGATCATCGCGATGATAGATTGTTGTTGAAGGGGAAAGGCTTTTTGGTATTGGATGTAATCTTGGCGCCAATCAAGATCTTCAGAAATCATGTCTTGAGTGCTCGTATGAAAGCTTAACTCATGATAAACAAAATAGACGGTATAGCCTGTCAGTAAAATATAGAAGCAGAGAATCCATTTGGCATATTGAATGGCCCAAGTGGTTACTCGATTAAATATGTTCGTTTGATGGCTGTGATTCATCATTCATTTTAATGAAAGGGGCGATCAACAATGGCACGCTCGGCCACTATTTTTAAATGTTTTTGGCTGAGTTGGTATTGGTTTTTAAGTCTCCAAAGGGCTGGCCACTGAGATGGCGAAAGCGTGGTTTTAAGCAAGGTTTGGTAGTTTAGTTCACCGTTTTCTTTTTGAAATGATTCTATTTTATTTGGCAGCTCTGTGAAAATGTCGTCTAAGATGACGCGGATAGCTATCATAGGTATTTTCAATCGATGCGCCCATTGTGCAATATAAAAACTTTCTTGATCAACGGCAACACAGTGCGTTCTCAAAGCACCAGCTTGCTTCTGGGCATTGGATGCAAGGACATTGTCACTGTGCATGATGTGCCCAGTTGATACGGGTAGATCTTTATCTAAACATTCTTTGACAAGCTGATGCCAGTCCAAATTACAATCTAGCGTTGGCCCAAAAGGATGGATGAGCTGCTTGGGTACGACAAGCGTACCTGTTCTTAATGAGGGCACAATGCCACCCGCAAATCCCCAGCTGATTAACCCATCAATCCCCTGGTAAGTTAAATGTAAGATCGCCTTATCAACACCTTCTTGACCACGACCGCAACAAGCGATGACATAGTGATCAAAGGAGCGGATGGGTGAGCTCCCCATGGTGACTCCAAATATTTTAGCTTCTAGATGAGAGCTGACAATAATCCCAATTTTATTCATGATCTTACCTTCTTTCTCGTTGATATTGGGCAATTGCCCAAAGGGGAAAATATTTTGAATAGCCGTGATACTTAAGATAAAAGACTCTAGGGAATCCTGGGGCTGTAAAAAATGGATCTTCCCAAAAGCCATGACTTTGCTGAGTCTCTAGCAAATAGGCGATGCCTTTTTCAACTTCTACAGACTTTGCTTCGCCAGCAGCCATGAGCCCTAACAGTGCCCAGGCGGTTTGAAAAGATGTTGAAGAGATGGCTTGTGCTGTGTGTGATTCAAGATAGGAATCATTGCTTTCACCCCAACCTCCATCAGCTTGTTGGCAATTTTTCAACCAATTGGCAGCGCATCTGACACTGGGGTGATCTTTTGAAAATCCAATTTCTTTGAGGGCTATCAAGACTGACCAAGTGCCATAGATGTAATTGGTTCCCCAACGGCCGAACCATGAACCATTTTTTTCTTGCTCTGAGAAAAGGTAATCCAAGCATTTGCTCAAAGCAGGAACCCAAGAGTCTGATTTGAGGGCGCTGATGAATAAAGCAACTCTAGCACTCACATCGGCAGATGGTGGATCTAACAAAGCACCGTGATCTGCAAAAGGGATTTCGTTAAGGTAATAATAAGTATTATCGACATCAAATGAGGCAAAACCACCGTTTTCACTTTGCATGCCAGTGAGCCATCGAGCTGCACGGATAATGTTATCATCGTAGTAGCCGTGTTTATTATGCTTATGTAAGGCGAAAGCGACAATGGCGGTGTCATCGAGATCAGGATAATGGGCATTGTCATATTGAAAGGGCCATCCGCCACCTTCTAAGTGCTTCTTTGATAAGCGCCAATCACCGTCATGGTGTGATAATTGCTTCGATTTTAGCCAGTTTAAAGCATCATCGATGTGTGGCGTTTGCTCAGGACTCGCGGCACTTAAAGCCATCAGAGCTAAAGCTGTATCCCAAACTGGAGAAACGCAAGGTTGTACGTATGCTTCTTTTTCTTTTATGACAACTAAGTTTTTTAAGGCTTGGCGTGCATTTTGAATATAGTCTTGATCTTCTTTTCTATCTAATGTTTTTAATGCTTCAAAGGCATTGACCATTGCGGGAAAGATAGCGCCTAGTCCATGCTCAGCATTATGCCTGTCTTTGGTCCATTGCATGGCCTTTTTTATCGCAATCCGCCTTAGCCATTTAGGGATCATCCACTCACATTTTCTTCCTGTGTGGTTGGCGAAAATGAACATTCGGTTAAGATTAGATCGAATAGGGAAGTAGTCTTTTTCTTTATCAGAAGGCTTTGTAAATAGCTCTGGAATATGAATTTTCTTAGGATTAAGTGCGTGAGTTTTTAAACTGCAAAGCACTAACAGTGGAACCATAACGGCTCTTGACCAATAAGAAACTTTCGTTAGATGAAAAGGAAACCATTTGGGGGCTAGTAACAGCTCAACAGGCATAAAAGGGACACCACGCCATGGAATCTGCTTAAATTGAGCCAAAGCAATTCGTGTGAAAACATTAGCCTTGGCTGCACCACCTTGAGCTAGGATTAATCTTCTCGCATTTTGCATAAACGGGGCATGCTGATCTATCCCAGATAATTTGAGGGCGTAATAACATTTAACAGAGCAACTCAAGTCTGTTGCGCCGCCATAATATAGAGGCCATCCTCCTTCATCATTTTGATGATTGATAAGATATGCAGCAAGCTTGTTTTGCAATGCAGAATCTATTTCATCAACAAAATGCATCATTAGAATATACTCAGCAGGGATCGTGCTATCTGCTTCAAGCTCGAAGCACCAGTGCCCGTCTGGATATTGTTGCTGCAACAAAGCATTTTTTGCTTTAGTAACAGCATATTCCAAGCTTTTTGCTTCGACCTGCTTCATTTGTTTTGGGGATTGACTTTTATTTCCCATACAACTTTCTTGTGGCCGGCTGATTTATAATCAGTCCGTGCTTTTGCAAAATGTGTAATAAGGATAACACATAATAAGTTGTTAAAATTACTTAGATCACTTAAATCGAGGTAGGAATGGTCAACATGAGTAGATTTTTATGACACAAGGCATCATCAATGATGGTGCCTTGCAAGAATTATTAGTGTCTTGATGAGAAAGCAGTCATGATTTTCTTGGCAATATTGATATTAAAAGCATGACTGATTTCTCTTACACAGGTTGGGCTTGTGACATTAATCTCTGTGATTAAATGGCCGATCACATCCAGTCCGACAAATAGAGCTCCTTGTTGTTTGAGCCAAGGGCCAATTCGTTCAGCTAATGCGATATCCTCTTGACTTAACTTAAAAGCTTCGCCTTGTCCGCCGACAGCTAAATTAGCTCGAAATTCGCCTTTGGCGGGGATGCGATTTAACCCATAAGGAAAAACGGCTCCATCAATAATAAGGATACGCTTGTCACCCTTTTTGATCTCAGGCATAAACACTTGGCCCATGATAGGAATTGTGCCATTTTCTGTCATAGTCTCAAGAATTACTCTGAGGTTGTCATCATGTTTATTGACTAAAAAAATGCCAGAGCCTCCCATCACATGAAGCGGTTTTAAAACGACTTTCTCATGCTCGTTGATCCACGCTTTAAAAAACGCAATATCCGAACTAACAATGGTTGGAGGCGATAGCTTTGGAAAGAAACTAATAGAAATTTTCTCATTGAGATTTCGTAAGCAAGATGGCGAATTGACCACTAGGTGACCTTGGTGAGACGCTACATCTAGGATCTGTGTTGCAAAAATATAAGGCATATCAAAAGGGGGATCTTTTCGCATGAGGGTCATATCAAAGTCTGTCACAGCTTGCTTGTGGCGATCTTTTAAAATGGAAAACCACAAGGTTTCATGATCTTTGACACGAATATTTGTACTGTATGCAAAGGCTTGACCATCTTCTATAAGGAGATCAGTGATAAGGCAATAGCTTACGTCATAACCCATGGCTTGTGCTTCAAGCATTAAGGCTAGGGTCGTATCCTTTTTAGGAGAAATTTTTTCAATGGGATCCATCACAACAAGTAATTTCATGATTGATAATTTTCCTGTAAAGCGGCTAGATGTGCAAGTCGAGCAATAACACTATAAACATAAAATAAATTTTGGTGTTTATGCTCAGTTAATCTTTGGTCAGGGGTGTTGCAGCAGGTATCAAAAGCCAGAGGCTCAAAATGCATGCCTGGAGCATTTAAGTTATCTTGAGCGCCTTTTTGAGCATGAAGTCGATAGAATCCACCAACCACGTACTCTCCAATCATATAAACAACAGGCTCTGCTGTGATTTGTTT
>CAYGPI010000129.1:0-4307 GCA_964351745.1 uncultured Francisellaceae bacterium | reverse complement strand
TAAACGGTTGTGTCTCCAGTGACGCCATCTACAAATAAAGACTCTAAGCCAAGACTTGGATCTATCGATAAATCACCATCGATATTCAAAATTTTAATGGTTTCTTGACCATCCTTACCTAAAATAATAACGTTTCCTTTGATATTTTCTAAGGTGATTTCATCATCACCACCACCCGTATCTATAACCACATCACCAATAATATTTTTAACTACTATTTTATTGTCTCCCATGCTACCTTGAATCAAGAGATTCCCTTCTTGCTGATCTACTTCAATCACACCATCACCATCTTCATCTTCAAAGACGTTGTCGATCTCAGGCCTAGGTAAATCTTCTGCAGGATTACGGGATTTAAAGGTAAGTCTACCTTCAAGGTTTTTAAACTCAACTTTGTTGTCTAATGACTCGTTTGAGTTGGTTGGCATGTCAGAGTAGCTATCAGGATTATCTGTTATCATAAAATTCTGTGCCTTTTCGTGTATCTTCACTTAATGAAGCCATTTATTTTCACATTCTTTAGGTTACTCCGAGTGAAAATGAAAAATCATTGTACGATAGAACTATTTTTGTAAGTAAATAGGGGTGGATGCAAGCTTACCCCTGAACAAGCAAGGTAACCTTACATCATAGATGCCAAAAAAGCAGATCCAAAGATGAATGAATGCCCCCTCTAAATTGTGAAAGCCTGAAAGCAAGGGCTAAATCAAAGATTTTTGATTCACTTTTGCGCAGTTTAAGGAGATTATTCACGTGAATTTGAAGATTGGTTAGCCAAGATTTTAGTCGTTCACTCTAGCCATAGGCGTCGCACCATCTAATTTTTGAATCGTTTTAAGAGTCAAAGTGAAATTTTCAATGTTTGCTTCATAAAAAAAGGGCTGAAAAATCAGCCCTTTTAAATAAAACATAAGCGAGATAATTAAGCCCATTCTTTCCTGAATTTCAAGAAACCGCCATGCGCTTTATAATCATCTTTAAACTCGTAATCATAATTGATTGACAACATCCAATTATCAAGACAAGCAAAGTTCACACCAGCACCAAGTCTAAAACTTGTATCATCCGGTGTTAAACCTGGAGTTACAAAGTTTGAGCCACCACCAACAAAGTTAGAGGTAGACTGTTGACCATCATTGATGAAATCATGGAACACTTGTGCGTAAACATGAGGATGGACTGTCACGTTATTTTCAAGTTGTACTAAATAGCCTGCACGAAGCCCACCACCTAAAACAAACTCTTCAACATCGTCATAGTTCACATGTAAGTTCAGAGGACCTGCGCCTTTCTCTTGTAGAGCATGTACGTTCAAATTAGAGTACTTTAAGCTTAGATGTGGTGTGAATAACCAATCATTGTATCTCCAATCATAACCGCCTTCTGTCCAAATACTTAGCTGCCATGCGCTATACTCACCATCAGCTCTTAAATTAATCGCTGGCGCGCCACCCGTTGCTGGCACGATGATATTACGGATTGTATTGTAATCATGGAAAGCTAAAGAGACTAAAGCATCAACATAGTAGGATTCCATTGGCACCCAGCTACCATAGACAAAACCTTGATAGGTTTGGGCATCTAGTTTATTCGCCGTAAAGAATTTAGAATCTACATCGGTGTAAGCATAACTAAAGCCTGCACCAACCAATAACCCTGGCATAAACTCATGATCACCACCAACTGCGAAACCAGCGTTCCAAGCATCATAGCCAGCAACACCGTTGCGCATGTCTTGATCAATATCGCTACCAAAGAACTGTACCCAACTAGCATTATCATTAGACATATCACCAGCAACATAACCTGGGTTATGCATAGCAACTCTTAGCTGCTCCATACGATGACTTGCAGAATTAATCCCTTGATTGACGTTATTTTGAGAAACAACCATCAGCGAGCTATCTGAAGTCGGTGCAATTGTTGCTAATACCCGCTCCATGTCAGCAGCCGTAGGTTGAGCTTCAACATTGAGAATAATTGGAGCTAAACCAGAGCCTGGTATGCCAGCTACAGAATCAAGCGCGCTTGCAACACCTGTAACAGGAGAACCAGCTGGTAATATTGAGCTAACGTCATTACGATTAACGGTTAGCTGTAAATTGTCCATAACACTAGCTAATGCAAAGCTATAAACAGGCGTGCCGCCCGTAATGGTTCCTGGTACGCCTAACGCCCCTAAGCCATCGGTCACAATATCAAAAGTCGAACCATTTGAAACAGATCCGCCTAAAGTGACAGCCACTGTACTGCCAGGGTTTATAACTGCACCTGCAGCCGTCGCATCAATGCTTCCTGAACCACCACTTGATACTGTTACAGCAAGAGTACTTCCAGCATTTTGGTTATAAGGATTTGCTGTTAACGTTAAAGTATTTGCACCAACATTGATGACACCATTATTGTCTACGGTAGCTGACGTACTTAGCCCTGCAGCACCAACTAGTAAAGTTGCACCAGCATCAACTGTGAGATTTGGGGATGTCACATTAGCACGAATATCCAAAGTACCAGCTTTCACTTGAACTTTCGTAGAGGCCTCGGTTGCTCCATTTAAAGTAACAGTACCAGCACCTTCTTTGAAGATATTGTTAAGACTACCAGCCGTGCCGACATCTTGAGTGACATTAGATGCACCTAAAAATTGAACCGTTCCATCACCAGCAACTTGCGCGAATATCGGCGACATGACATTTGCGCCATCACCAATTTTTAAAACACCATCATCAGCAAATTCTATACTTCCTGCTGTTACATCACCATTTAGAGTAACCGACTTTCCAGCAGGACCGTTAAGCTCAATCTTTAATAGTGACTTACCTGTTGCCCCTATACTCCCTGCAACAACCGAGTCACCTGCAAAATCAATCGTACCTGTATTATTAGCAGCTGTCGTAGCACTCACGCCATCAGTCGCTCCAATGTTAACCGCATCAGCCACTGTCAAAATGCCATCAGCACTAAAATTTACCCCTTCAGTGATACAAGTGCCCGCACAGGCAGCACCACCACCAGGAACATCTAACGGCGCAGCAGACACTGCTCCCATCACAAATAGAGAAGAAGACAAAACTGCTGCCGTTAAAATCCGAGCGCTATAATCCATCATACCGGTTAGTTCCCTTGATTATAAAATTATGAACATTTGTATCTATATGAACGAATCTTGGTACACACCAAAGAAGTCATGCAACATACATTGTGTTATTATCATTATATTGTCTATTTAAGCCTAAAACTACTAGTGCTGGCGACAACAGCTTCACCATTAACATTTTTAAGTTTAGATAGTGGCCTTAACCTTGTGCGATAACTTTCAAAATTTGCAACCACTGCTGGGTTATCCTGATGCGCCTCTTGGCCGGAGACAACTGAAGCTTGAGCAATCTGTCTTAAAAATTGCTGGCACTTTTCTGGTTCGATTAACCCACGCTTAACCATCACTGGCAAACATTGCGTTAAAACATCAAACGGAACTTTAAAACGCGCGCACAATAAATCTTGCTCATCGACTTTATAGAATTTTGCAGACTTTCTGTATTGCTTGATATTAAACCCTAATGCCATAATCTTATCGTACGTGGTTTTATCGTGACCAGATGCCCACAATAAACCTCTTTTCTTTTCGAAATTGAGGACCAAACCACATTTCTCCTTAGCTTGTGCTTGAAGCAAAATCAGAGCTTCTTCGTCACTCAAGATAGGGTTGATAAATTTATCTTTTTGAAAAGCTACCAACTTTTCATTCAGTGCTTCTTTTTTTTTATCCAAAAAACCATATCGAAGCCCAATAAACTCAATCCCCAACTCTGCGCAAGCTTTTTGGACACTTTCAAGATAAGCTTGCTTATCATCAATGAAAACTAATTTTTTTGGGACCCATCCAAGTTTTTCAAAAATAGTTTTTAAGCATTTCCCTTTAGCAGAGCCACCCTCGCAAAAACCCATCCCGTGCTTCAATTGACGATGCGTGCCTTCTTCTAATGAAAAATCTCGATCTTTAAAACGACCTTTATTAAAATCAATACCAACACTGGCAAGCTGCTCAGTGGTTGCTTGAAGAACTTCATTGCCTCTAGAAGTTAGTGCAAAGTTAGGAATGTTTTGATCTTGAAGTCTTCCTATCAAAGTAATAACTTCTGGCTCACAAGCTTTTACTTTAGTCTTATGTTGAGCTTCAATATAAAGCGGTAAGGTTTTCTGTACCGCAGCGCCAATCGCAAAACCTTGCTTAACATACAAGCCTATTTGATGAGCGAACCAAGCATCTCCAGGAAATAACGAGCTTTCAGGCTCATACAATGTAT
>CAYGPI010000128.1:2367-4329 GCA_964351745.1 uncultured Francisellaceae bacterium | reverse complement strand
GGCCGTGAAGGATTCGAACCTTCGACCAATGGATTAAAAGTCCACTGCTCTACCAGCTGAGCTAACGGCCCTAAGTGGGTTGTATAATACCTGAACTAGATCGAATGTAAAGTAAGTTTTCGAAAAGTAATTTAGCTTTTCACCTATCTTTTACGTGAAGAAATTTTGGTCGAAGAACTTAACTCCTCATCAACATTAGCAGAGGCACTAGCTCGTAACGGCTTAGCTTGCTTGCGAGCCCTTGTCGCAGCAGGTGTGACGCTTGCTGGAGACGCAGTTCTTAAGGTTGAATCCTGAGTTGAATCCTTATCATTGTCAGCATCAAAAGTCTTACTCAAGCCGTGACTTAGAGTTAAACCTTTTCCCTTTTTAGGTTCAGTCTTATCATCAATATCAGGTGCAAAGCTAAGATCTGATGATTTTTTAGCAACAGGCGCCAAATAGTTTTGGATCCCATCTGCCACAAAATGCCATGTTGTTGTTAAAGCTCCAACAGCAACAGCACTTGCTCCAACTTTAAAGCCAAACTCAATCATTCCATAATAAGTAAAGTGGATAGCTGCCGCATATAAAAGGCCATGAAACATGGTCATATTTTCGCCAAGGTTATCGCCACGCCCATTCACACGCAAAGACGCTTCCGATAAGGCCGTTAATCCTAGCAGGCCAATACAAAACCATCCTAGGCCTGTTGTAGCTGCCACGCCCCCAGCAAAAGGAGCTATCGCTAACCCCGCAATGATCTGCTCAAGCACCATGACAACTGAAGCCAAAAGACCACAAAGTGGAGATAATAGGAAATTATTTAAAACCCGAGCGATTTTAGGATTTTCAATTTTAGGTAATTGATGAATGGCCATATAGAGCTACACTACCGTCTAACATTTAAGTTGGGCATCTTACCATTGTTGCTAGAGGCAATCAAATTGATGAACCATAGTTTGTTTGTTAATCAACTAATTGATTGTCATTGGCCTCTATTTGATGAAGTCTATTCTCAGCTAATCTAGCAGCCACTGTATTCGGAAATTTTTGTTTAACTTCAACAAGATAACCTTTGGCTTTAACTGGGTTGTTTTGTTGCATAGCTACAAAACCAAGCTTTAACAAAGCATCTGCGGACTTAGGATGACTTGAATAATTTAAAGTAACGGCCTCAAATGATTTTTGAGCGTTATCAAGCTCATCTTGCAGAAGATAAATCTCACCTAACCAATAGTACGCATTAGGGGCAAATTGACCATTTGGATGATTTTCAACAATCTCTTGAAAATCATATTTCGCTTGCGTATATCTTTTAGCCTGTAAATGCCTATACCCTGCTTGGTAAATTTCGCCTTCAACACGAGCTGGCGTTTCAAACTCGATAGAGCTAGTCTGCTCTGGACGCTCCATAGGCAAATCTGTAAAAACGGGCTGGCTTTTAACCACATTATCAACCTTACCCATCACGTTTTTTAAGCTCTCTAATTCTTTATGATGCCGCTCTTGGATTTGGGTAAGCCTAAACTCTTGCTCTTCAATTTTTCCTGTTAGCTCTTGAACTTGCATTTGAAGCGCTTCAACCCGCTCAAACCATTGCAATAACATGGCTTCGTGACTTTGGGTGCTAGCAATTTCTTGCCCTTGAGGATCTGCATACTGTGACTCATACATATCCTGCCCATGCCTATCAAAACCTGCTCTTGGTAACAATGAATCTACTTGTGGCAATTGATCTTGAGCAAAAACCGATGAGCTTAAAGCTAATAAAAGCACAGAGCATAATCGTTTCATTGTTCACACCTAACAGTTGATATTTGTCTCTATAATACAATCTTTTTTGAATCTATCAAGACTACATCACTTAGCTATAAAACTAAAAAAGGGGCGATCCTCAAGGATCCCCCCTTTTAACATAACTTGTCGATAGCAGATCGTTTATTCGTAAATAATAATCGCTCTACGGTTTAAGCTATAAGC
>CAYGPI010000128.1:251-2357 GCA_964351745.1 uncultured Francisellaceae bacterium | reverse complement strand
CGGCCAAGCGAGGACCCTTAACTCACGCTCATCCTGACCAATAGCTTCAGGCTTTTCTTCACCATAGCTGACTGTCTTAATTTGAGAAGGGTTCACACCATGTGACAACATCACTTGAGTGACAGACTTAGCTCTGCGCTCACCTAACGCGACATTATATTCACGGCTGCCACGAGCATCTGTAAAACCTTCAATGCGCACTTTTTTGTTAGGATGGCTAGCTAAGTATTCAGCATGTGCCGAAACTGCCGCTTGATCTGAATCACTTAAACCAAATTGATCAAAGCCATAGCGAAAAGTTCTTTGAGCCAATAATTCTTTTTGGCTACGACCCCAGCTATCTTCTTCTGCAAAACGAGCGTCATCACCAAGACCTTGTGTTGAAGCCATGTCAGAACCGTTTTTATCTCGCATGCCCGCAGCATCGCCGTACTGGCTACTACCGCTACCGCTTTTGCCTGCGCAACCAACTAATCCAACGCTCAAAATAATCCCTGTTAATGCCAAACGCATGCCTGTGCTTCTTAACATGTTTAACTCCTTAAAAATTAAGATAAATATGGTGACCATGCTGGTTCTTGAACACTACCTTCTCGAGCAGGCAAACGCAACTGCCCACGACCGTCAATGGTTACAACGCCTAATACACTTTTTCCATATGCCTGTGTTCCATACAATACCATAGCACCGTTCGGCGCTAAGCTGGGCGATTCATCCAAATCAGCATGGGTAAGCAAATCTACTTCGCCACTTATCAGATTTTGTGAAGCAATCCTAAAAATCCCATCCTGACCTCGATGGATCATAACCATCCTTTTGCCATCTGTGGTCACGGATGGACGTGCATTATAGTTCCCAATATAAGTTACTCTATTAGTCTTTCTTGTGCCAACATCTACTTTATAAATCTGAGGCTTGCCTCCACGATTCGATGTAAAATAAATGGATTGACCATCAGGGGCCCAAGTCGGCTCAGTATCTATACTAAAGCCATCGGTTATCTTTCTAAGTTTTTTGTTAGCAATATTCATTTCATAAATATTTGGGCTTCCGTCTTTAGATAAAACTAAAGCTAGCTTCTGACCGTCTGGTGACCATGAAGGTGCCCCATTGATGCCTGGAAAAGTGGTTAGAAGCTTACGGCTCCCTGTGGCAACATCAATAATGAAAATTTCTGATTCTTTGGTTTCAAACGAAACAAAAGCAATTTTCTTACCATCTGGTGACCACGATGGTGACATGATCGGCTCTTTAGATCTAACCAAAGGTTTTGGGTTAAAGCCATCCATATCAGCAACTTCCAAAACATATTGGGCGCCTTGATGAGTTTTTGGGTCACGAACTAAAACATAAGCGATACGTGTCGAAAAAACACCGCGGATGCCAGTTAACGTCTCAAAGACAACATCACTAATATGATGTGATAGAGCTCGTAAAGACTCTCCGCTGATATTTTGATAGCGCTTTGCCGTTAAAATATGATCGGGGCGCCCCATATGAGAAACAAGTTCCCCACCATCAATTCGAACGCCTTCTCTAGCACCACCGTTCGGTGCTTTAAACACATCCCAAAGCTCAAAGGAAACTGTGTACCTATTGTTGCCTGTTGGTTGAATATTACCCACAATGACATTTTCTACGCCAGATTTTTGCCAGCGCGATAGTTCACTGTTCGACGGCGTATGATTCAGTTGAATACGACCACCACCAATAGGTTTAAAGCGCCCACTGGCACGAAGATCATTACTTATAATTTCAGAAATATTGACCGGCAATTTATTAGAAGCCTGATTGGCAAACTGCGGCCCCTCAAAGGAAGGCACAACGATTGGCACAGCAGCGGCCATGCCTTGGGTAATCTCAATATTTAACTCAGCATAAACAGAGCCTACGCTCAGAGATAGGAAAGTGACTAGAGCGCTTATCCAATGTTTCACGCTGCCTCCGGATTAAATGTAAATTTAAATTGTCTAAATTGCTTCTGAGCATCTGGCTCAGATGGCATAGGAAAAGGCGATGATTTCATAACAGCTAACTCACTCGATCTATCAAAGGCCTTATTGCCACTAGATTCAATTACTTTGGCGTCTAACACTTCACCAGTCG
>CAYGPI010000128.1:0-241 GCA_964351745.1 uncultured Francisellaceae bacterium | reverse complement strand
CGATAAAATGCATTTCTTGCCCGCTAAATTAACACCCAACGGTTGCCGCCAATTTTGATGGATCATCGACTGAACCAACGAGGCATATTGACTAATTTGACTTTGAATCAAGGCTGTTAACTTGTTTTTACGGGCTTGCTCGGCTTTCAGTTCACGCTCTTTAGCTTCTTGAGCTAACCTTTTTTGCAAGGCTTCTTCTTTCTTTTTAGCCCTTAAGATTGCTTCTTTTTGCTCTTGCTCG
>CAYGPI010000127.1:0-4356 GCA_964351745.1 uncultured Francisellaceae bacterium | reverse complement strand
GAGCAAAGTCTGATCGACAATGTTGCTGAAGGTGAGCATTTTATAGAAATTGATGGTAAGCGAAAGCATATCATTGGGTATTTAGGTGAATTTCTTTTCCCCCCTCAAAAGTGTCACTCTATGGTTAGAACACTGTCAGGAGGCGAGCAAAATCGTTTGATGCTAGCCAAATTATTTTCTAAGCCAGCAAACCTTTATGTGCTCGATGAGCCAACCAATGACTTAGATATTGAAACTCTAGAAATCCTAGAATCAATACTTTTAAATATGCAAGGCAGCGTAATAGTCATTAGCCATGATCGAGAGTTTATTGATAATGTCGCCACCTACACAATCTCATTAGAAAAAGACAAGCCTATCGCCATTAATGTAGGCGGTTATACGGATTGGTTGGAGCGTGCAAAATCCCTAGAGAGCAAACCTTCAAAAAAAGGCAGGCCAAAGGAAGTGACTCAGAAAGCCACAACTGAAGATTCAAGCAAAACAACTAAAAAGCTTAGTTTTAATGAGCAGCAAGAACTTAAAGAACTTCCATCTAAAGTAGAGAAACTCGAGAAAAAGATAGAGGCGGTGCAAGCTGTCATGGCTGAAGAGGACTTTTATCTTAAAAATCAAGAGGATATTAAAAAGGTAAGCAAAGAGCTAGATGCTTTAAAGACGCAATTGGATGCTTCCTATAAGCGTTGGGAAGCCTTAGATAGTTAAAAGCCTTTATTGGGGGCGATGAGTAAGTCTAAAAATGTAACTGTTTTTCACATTTTATTGTTTTTATATAGTATAATTCATATAAATCATATGTTTTTCATGAAATTAAGCTATGAAACTACACTTTTCAGATAAAATAACCATTTTTCAGGGGCTTCGCACCCCTGAGCCTAACATAATGCTGGCTGGTTATTCAGCCATCATCCAAGTTTATGGCCTTGTCGTGCCGTTACCAGATAATCTTTGTGGGATCAGTCATAAGCATCAGCTGTATGATAAAAATCAGTGGAGGATGTTTACACCTAGGCATGCGCCAAAATCAACGCTATATGGCCACTTATGTTTTGCGATCAAGTACGAAGGTTTTGATTTATCCACCTTAAAGGCACTTTTCTCCGTGTTGCCCGCTCAAGAAATGATAGCTATGGTAAAGCAAGAGCCCAGTGGTGCCTATAGCCGTAAACTTTGGTTCATTTATGAATGGCTGCAACATGAACCACTTGATTTGCCAGATGCTCATGCTGGTAACTATGTGGATCTCTTAGATCCTGAAATACAATATCCTGGTCCTACTCGACTTTCTAAAAGACATCGAATAAGAAATAACTTGCCTGGTACGCCAGCCTTTTGTCCTTTAATCCATGTGACGGATAAAATAGAGGCTTTTAGAAGTAAACCATTAAAGCAAGAAGCGAAAGAAGTTTTTAAGCATGTTCATCCTGATCTGATTAGAAGAGCAAGTGCTTTTTTACTACTTGAAGACTCCAAAGCGTCTTATGCGATAGAGGGAGAGACTCCAGCAAACACCAGGGCTCAGAGGTGGGCTAGAGCGATAGGCCAAGCAGGGTTGTCGTCTCTGTCTTTAGATGAGCTTATGCGGTTACAAGAAATTGTGATTGACGACTTTAGATTCATTCAGCCTGGCCTTAGAAATGCAGGTGGCTTTATAGGGACGCATGACAGAGTGACTCATGATCCTATTCCAGTTCACTTGTCGGCAGATTATCCTGATCTACCTGAGCTTATTGATGGGCTAATAGCTATGGATGAGCTTTTAAAAGAAAGCGACTTTGATGAAATTCTGAATGCCACGATGATAGCTTTTGGTTTTGTGTTTATTCACCCTTTTGATGATGGGAATGGTCGAATTCATCGTTATTTGATCCACCACGTTTTAGCACAAACTGGTTTTTGTAAAAAAGGGATAGCCTTTCCTATTTCTTCAGTTATTTTGGATAGGTTGAATGAATATAGAGAGACTTTAGAGCACTTTTCAAAACGCAGATTAGACTGCATACAGTGGCGACCTAGTGGCTCTGGTAATGTTGAAATCCTCAATGATACCAAAGCTTTATATCAATATTTTAATGCGACAAAGCAAGCAGAGTTTTTATATGACTGCATGGCGGAGACAATCTATGAGATTTTGCCTAAAGAAGTTATATACCTGAAAAATCATGATGCTTTTACGCAATACTTAAACCTACACTATGAATTACCAAATCGCCTTAAAGAGCTTTTAATACAATTTTTGAATCAAGGTGAAGGCCGGTTATCCAAGCGGGCGCGCCACAAGGAATTTATAGAGTTAACACAAGAAGAAATTGAAGACATTGAAAATCAATATCAGACTATATTTAAAACTAAAATTAAATGAGTGCTTATTTAATAGACCGTAAGCACTCATCTTTAAACGATTAAACTAAAGCGTCCTTTTGAACCACAAAAACCATGGCGCCATTTTTTAGATAACTTGTGTATAGTGCACTATCCAGGCGAGAAGTGGAGCCCGTTAATGGATCATATGTATTAATCTTGCCACTATGTAGAAAAAAATAATTGGTAGACGTTGTCGCATATTCAAAGGTATCGTTGCTGTGAAGTAGTGTTACCTGGTACTTGTCGCCTACATCTGAAATTTGTACTAAACCGCCTGCGATTTGAGCAAGTTGCTCCCCAATAATGATCTTCATTTTTCTTCCTTAAACTAGAGTAAAAACAACTGAATTAACTGGTTTGTTGAGATTCTTTTTCTGCGGAAAAAGGAGGTCTGTATTCATTCACTTTGTTTTCGAGAGACTTAAGTTGAGCTTGTAAAAGCTTTGCCTGCTTTGTCATATCTTGCAGCTGGTTAGTGAGAAGGCTAGTTGTTTCTGAGATCAAATTCAGTTCTTTCGTAAATTCTGAATCCGCACTTGGTTTAACGGTCTTGCTCTTTAGAGATTCAGCTTTAGACTCAGCTTGTTGTTTCGTTTTACTGGCTAGCTCTTGTGATTTTTTGGCGGCACCTTGAGCAAGTGTTTTTGCTTCAGCTGCTTTCTCTTCTGCTATTTTCTTGAGATTATCAGCTTTATCTTTCATTTTATCTAGAAAGCTCATCGAATATCCTTATTCTATATTGAACGTACAGTAGTTCTTATCATATTTCATTTTAAAATGAAACACCACTCCATTTTATACCATTACCACTGCTGAGCTTTTCATCTACAAAATACAGGCCAATAGGGGAGAAGTCAGTTTTGTATAAATGCTTGAATTGATTTTACCGTTTCAGAATCATGTAAGATTCTATGATGCCCAAGCCCCTCAGTGATTTTTATAGTGGCACTAGGTGCGTGGTTAGCGACTTCTTGGCCATCGCAGATTGGGACAACTTGGTCCGTGGTATCATGGACAATGAGCATAGGCTGTATGATCTGCTCAACATTATGACATACCGACATTTGTTTAATTGTTTCAGAGCCTAATTCTTTTAATATTCTAATTTTTAGAGAATCTTGTAATTTTTTGCTAAGTTGAAGAAAGTTTGCAAAATGATTCAAAGGTGTCTGCAGTGTTGATGGCGGGCATATGAGTACAATCTTTTTTAGCGGTATTGCTTGTTGTTTATAGCAGTAAGAAAGAATCATACCACCAAAAGAATGGGTCACAATACTATGAAGATTATCCATTTGAGAGATAAGTAAACTTAATGCTTTAGCATGAGAGTAAGGATTAGCTTGCTTACCTTCTGAATCTCCGTGAGCAGGTAGATCTAAAGCCATGACACTAAATCCTGCAGCCAGAAAACCATCAATGAAAGCAGACGCTTGCGTGCCACGACCGCCCCAGCCATGTACAAACAATATGGTTGGTCCTTGACCCCATAAGTATATTTGTACTTTTTTATTGTCGACCAGGATGGTTTTCCTTTCTGCCTTTTTGGCATAAGGAATTTCTCTTTCTGGTAATTGATATCTAGGAGGCGTTAACCAAACATTTCTATAAAGATATTCGCTAGTACTTTTGGGGAATATTGGCCCAAGCATTTTAAAAGCTAATCGTAGTAATTTCAAAGAAAAAGGGACTTGATTAGAACTCATAGCTTAGGCCTTGTGATAAAAATAATTCGCTTAAAAAGGAATATGGCCAGGTGTCCTTGGAAATGGTATGACATCTCTGACATTGGAGAGGCCAGTGATGTAACTAATCAATCGCTCAAATCCAAGGCCAAATCCCGCATGTGGCACAGTGCCATATTTGCGTAGATCTCGATACCAATTTAAATGAGTTTTTGATACGTTAAGTTCATCCATTCTAGCATCAAGCATATCTAGTCTTTCTTCGCGTTGACTTCCACCGATAATTTCGCCTATACCAGGTGCTAAAACA
>CAYGPI010000126.1:0-4450 GCA_964351745.1 uncultured Francisellaceae bacterium | reverse complement strand
CTTGTTTGTGGCACAAGGTATCATGCTGGTATGGTTGCGGCTCAGTGGTTCGAGGGACTGCTTGGGCTTCAAACTCGAGTCGAAATTGCTAGCGAGATGAGGCATCAACGATCGGTCGCCGCAAAAGATACTTTATTTGTAACGCTCTCTCAATCTGGTGAGACGGCCGATACTTTGGCAGCTCTTCGCTCGATTAGACAGAACCCAAATTATCTAGCTTCTTTGTGTATTTGTAATGTGCCAGAGAGTTCTTTAGTTCGTGAGTCTGATCTTGTCTTTTTAACGCAGGCAGGACCTGAGATTGGCGTTTGCTCCACGAAGGCTTTTACAACGCAATTAGTTGCTTTGCTTTTACTTTGCTTGGACATAGGGCGTCGAACATTATCAAACACAGAGGTGGTTGAATCAGCCCTGTCTAAAATCGGGCGTTTGGTTCATCATGTTGAGCAAGCTCTAACGCTAGATGGGCAAATTAAAGACATTGCGGAACGTTTTGCAGATAAACATCATGCCTTATTTTTGGGAAGAGGATCGTTATACCCTATCGCCAAAGAGGGCGCCCTGAAATTAAAGGAAATATCATATATCCACGCTGAGTCATATCCTGCAGGCGAACTTAAACATGGACCTTTAGCTCTGGTTGACAAGGAAATGCCAGTCGTTGCTCTGGCTTGTAACGATCATCTCATCGACAAGTTAAAATCCAATCTTGAAGAAGTGAAGGCTCGTCATGGCCAGCTTATTATTTTTGCGACGAAAGATGCTTGCTTGCAAGATGAAAAATTAGGAACCGTGATAGAGCTTGAAGCGATTGATCCATTGTTGGCACCTTTAGTGTTGTCTATCCCAATACAGTTGTTGGCTTACCATGTTGCGGTGATAAAGGGGACAGATGTGGATCAGCCAAGAAATCTTGCAAAGTCTGTTACCGTTGAATAAGTTATGAGTGGACGTTTCGCTTTATATGCCTCTAAAGAGCAATTGGTTGAGAAGTTTCAATTAAACCAAGGGTTTCATTTAGCGCCACGCTATAACGTGGCGCCTTTAACAACGATCCCTGTTATAAAAGGTATGCCCTGTGAGTTAAGTTTTATGCGGTGGGGTTTTATTCCTCATTGGCTCAAATCTGATTTAGATAAATTTTCTGGGCACCTTCATGCACGAATTGAGACCGTTGAAGAAAAGCCCTCTTTCAAAGAAGCTTATCTTAAGCGGCGTTGCTTAATACCAGTCTCTGGATATTATGAGTGGAAGCTTATTCAAGGAAGAAAACAGCCTTTTTTTGTTTTCGTTAAAGAGGAGCCTGTTTTAGCTATTGCAGCAATCTGGGAGGCTCACCTTGATGCTCAACATGAACTTGTTGAAACCGTTGCCATGCTGACGACACCGGCTTGTGAGATTGTTAGGCGGGTTCATGAGCGTATGCCCTTAATCATAGAGCCTTGCCGATTTCATCATTGGCTGTCTGCTAAAGCTGGTGTTTCAGAGCTCGCAGAATGTTTGCAATCTGAATCACTGCCTTATCAAGTGCAAGCCGTTAGTTTCAATGTCAATGATCCAAAAAATGATTCGCGGGCATGTTTGCAATCACTGTCTTAAAGTTTCATTAAAGTTATCTTTACTTATAGAGGGGTGCTTGGCATAATTGCCTGCTTTAAGCTGTCGTATGGCAAGGTTTAGGCGTTGGATAAGTGCCGATCACAAGCTAGCCTTTTATAGGTTTATTCTTGAGAATACCCTTATAAAATTTGTTGACAGCTCTAGCGCCACTGGAGAAAAGCATGAGCGTAACTAAGAAGGTTAAGTTAAAGAGAGTGATGAAGACGGAGCCAGTTAAAACTATTTCTTTGGTAAAGCCAATCAAAGAGCGTCAAACACGTGTTGAAATTTTACAGCACATATCTGAAAAAACTAATTTAAAGAGAGTGGAAGTTGAGGCTGTTTTCACTGAGATGGCTAATTTAATTAAAGCACATTTGTCTAAGAAAGGATCTGGAGAGGTTCTTTTGCCTAAACTAGGTGTGAAAATAAAAAAGGTTAGAAGAAATAGAACCAAAGAGCGGACCATGGTTAGCCCATTAACTGGTCAGCAAGTTGTCATTCCGTCAAAACCTGCGCGCGAAGACGTTAAGCTTATTCCTCTTAAGCCACTTAAAGAAATATTCTTTTCTTAATTCTAAAGTTTTAAGCTCACAAGCTTTCGCTCGGGATAGGGGCAGCCATTACGGCTGCTCTTTTCCATTAAATAATCTTGGCAGATCTTGCCAGCAATCCATATAGTTACTTTGACGTAAGGGCGAAGTTATGGCCCATTGTGTGGGGATCCATGGCTTGGAGCTTTCGAACATAAAGGCAAGCGTATTGACTTGTTTGCAAGGCTCTTCTTTAGAGGCTATTTCCTTTTGAAAGGATAGAGCGTCAGGCCCGTGAGCAGACATGCAGTTATGCAAGCTTCCACCTCCTGGAGAAAAACCATCTGCTTTGGCATCATATTGCCCAAGAAGTAGTCCCATGTATTCGCTCATGATATTTCTGTGGTAATAGGGTGCCTTAAAGGAGTGCTCTGCAACCATCCATCTTTCTGGGAAAATGACGAAGTCAACATTGGCGACGCCAGGTGAATCGCTTTTTGATGTTAGAACTGTAAAAATGCTGGGATCTGGGTGATCAAAGCTAACAGTATTAATGGTGTTAAATAATTTTAAGTCATACTTGTAGGGGGCGTAATTGCCGTGCCACGCAACGACATCTAATGGGCTATGCTCTATCGATGCTTCCCAAAGTTGATTGGCGTATTTGCAATATAATTGAAAGTTGCCTTGTGTGTCTTCAAAGCGGGCCGTTGGGATTTTAAAGTCACGCGGATTGGCGAGACCATTGGCGCCAATGGGGCCAAGATCGGGTAGGCTCATGGGGGATGAAAAATTTTCTAAAATGTATCCTGCAATAGCTGCCTTATGATCAATCGAAAATTTTACGCCTCGAGGAATGCAGGCTATTTCGCCAGGCTCTATATTTAGTTGACCAAACTCTGTGTTGATTTTTAAGCTACCGAGGTGAGGCAAGATTAGAAGTTCACCATCAGCATTATAAAAGAAAGAGTCATTCATAGGTGTGTTGGCAAAATATAAATAAATAACTGAGCCATTTTGCGATTTAGGATCGCCATTATGTAATATGGCTTGCCAAGAATTTACAAAATTTACTTTTTCTTTGGGCGGCTCTAAGGGGGACCATCTTAGTTGATTTGGTAAAGAGTTTTGAGAATCTTTTTCAGTGATATAGCCGTTGTGTGTGGACAGCTTAAAGTCGCTTTGTTTGGCTGAAGGTGATATTTTATAAAGCCACGATCGTTTATTTAAATGTCTGGGGCAAGTGAATGCGCTACCCGATAGTTGCTCAGCATATAGGCCGTAAGCGGGGGTTTTTGGAGAGTTCTGACCATGGGGAAGGGCGTTTGGTAGTGCTTCCGTTTCCCAGTGACCGGAAAAACCAGAAAGATAGCTTACGTTGTTTTTAGCCATAAAATCCCTCTAAGTTATAAGTTGAACTTCTTGATATTAGGTGTACGCTTAAGTTAGACTCAAGCACTTATCCCATTTTGACGGTTACCGTACTTCGTTCTCGCTCAGGATGCAATGGCAATTGTAGGTCGCTAAAATGCACAAGATTAAATCCCAATGGGTTCGCCCAGCTCTGATGTTTGCGGTAGCAAGCTTTTTCTATTTGTATGAATTTCTATTAAGAGTTGTGCCATCTGTTATGAAGCCTGAGTTGACGCAGGCTTTTCAAATTGGTGCAAAAGAATATGGTATTTTTGCTGCGGTATATTTCGCTTCATATGCGCCCCTTCAGTTGCCAGTGGGAGCTCTTATTGATAAATATGGGACACGACGATTATTAACGGCGGCGATCCTTGTATGCGCTCTAAGCACTTTACTAAGTGCCTATACTCAAAACTACTACTTAGCCTTGTTTGCTAGGTTCTTTATCGGTGCTGGCTCGGCTTTTGCTTTTATTTCTTGTATGAAAATTTTAACGGTATGGTTTCCCGTTCATTGGTTTTCAATTATGACGGGTCTAACTTTGACGATTGGTAGTTTGGGGGCGGCGGCTAGCTGGCCAATATCCCATGCTATGAACTATGTTGATTGGCAGACTTTGTTGGGCATTCTTGGGATGGTTGGCTTGTTGATTGCTTTAGTCGCTTGGCTTGTTATAAGAGATGAAGGACCAGAAGATCATCAAGACAATAACCTGCAAGAAGAGCCACCTAAATTTTGGTATTGTGTGAAGGCTGTCGTTAGTCGACCTCAGTGTTGGTTTGTGGGTTTTTATGCTTTCCTTGTGACAGCGCCAACAGATGCTTTTGGTGGCGCTTGGGGAGTACAGTTTCTTATGGATGCTAATGGTATCGATAAAGAACAAGCTTCGTTTGATATCTCCAGGT
>CAYGPI010000125.1:0-4486 GCA_964351745.1 uncultured Francisellaceae bacterium | reverse complement strand
GATTATTAGGAGAGGTGGCCGAGTGGCTGAAGGCGCTCCCCTGCTAAGGGAGTATGGGGCTTATACCTCCATCGAGGGTTCGAATCCCTCTCTCTCCGCCAATAAGTTGATTATTTCATTTTAAAATCTTTCTCTGTCAAAAGTTTAGGTTTTAAGGTAGAATCATCACTTGACTTGATAGTCAACCAGTGCGCGCGTAGCTCAGCTGGATAGAGTACCTGGCTACGAACCAGGTGGTCGGAGGTTCGAATCCTTCCGTGCGCACCATATACAAAGCAACCACCTTCAGGTGGTTTTTTTGTGCCTAAAATTTATGCGCCTCAAAGGTTACATAAGAATGATAGATACTGAGCTTTTAAAACCTTTTCAATTGACCTATACAGCATTTAAACCAGAGTTAGAGGGAAAGGATTATTTGGCTTGTCGCTTTAAACTAGGCCCGTACAATATTATTTTTAGGCAGGCCAAAATAACACCTAAGAAAATAGGTCAATTTGTCACCTTTTGGAAGAGACATGCTCAAAGCTTAGAGACTGAGCCATTTGATTATCATGATGATTTTGATGCTTATATGATAGGTGCTCACGGTGCAGGTCAGGCTGGATTGTTTGTCCTTCCTAAGAGCGTGCTTCTAGAGAGAGGCATTATTTCAAAAGGTACTAAAGATGGTAAGAGAGGGTTTAGAGTTTATCCTGCTTGGGACAAACCATTGAGCAAACAAGCTTGTGCTTCTCAAGAATGGCAGCTAGCGTATTTTTTTGAGCCATTTTCTAAAGAAAATACGCTAGCTAGAACATTGAGCTTATTTCATAAAAAATCTAAGCTAGTTTAACTTTATTCCTAGAGTCGACTGTAAGATCCTCATGGGGGTTGCTGACATGAGTGTAAAAAGCATTGGGTACTAGACATTTTTCAGGATCTACGCCAAGCGTTTTAGCATGAGCTAAATCACCAGGATATTGACTAACCACAGTCGTATCGCCGAGGTCTAATGATCGCGCAGAAATAAGTTGCTCAATAAGCCCGGGCGTTTGACCATTTGTTTGTTTAAATTGGTGCGCCAAGTATGAAGGGTATAAGTAAATCTCTCTTCCCGGTATAAGCTGAATAAGGTCTTGGCCATTTTGAGATATTTTTTGAGGATTAAGTTCGAGATCAGGCAAGTACTTATTTAGCATGGCCATCACAGCATGCACATTAAGTTCGTTTGTGTTAGAAATAAAGTAAATCGGTTCGTCTTTATCAACGAGTTCCTGAAATCTCTGGGCGTCGTTAGGCGTAACTTGAACGATCGAATTCCATGCCTCTTCAAGCATAGCGTTGATATAATCTTCTTCAGTAAAGACACTTTTACCTTGTAAAGTTAAAAAGTGTTCACTGTTTTGTCTAATGACTTCAGTTTCTCTAACATTATTGGGTCGCTTTAGCGTAGCATTGTTGATGAAGCTAAAAATATTGCGAAGGCCTCTTAGAAATTGCTGAGTTGTTATTTGTCCCAATTTATAAGGATTGATGAGCCTTGGGAGTTGCATTGAAAATTGATAACTTACCCAGGTTGAATTGGTAATGCCCGTAAAAAATTGGCCACAGCAAGAGTTAGGCCTAGAGTGCTTATTACAAAGGGTTACAAAGGCATTGAAGCCGTCAGTTGGGATTTGAGTAAAACCGAGATTGGTAGTTTTAATTGGACTCTGAACTGTGGATAGATTTACGATATAGGGCATTGTCTTATAACCTCTAGACTATATTGGGCAAAATTCTATCAAGTTAGATTGTATGAGACAACGATAAAGTTTAATATTTAGTTGAATGGCCCGTATAGTGAAGAGCTGACTGATAACGAATAGGCTAAAATGACTAAAATCTTAAAAAAAAGATGCCCATGGGTGAATTTAGATAATGACAAATATGTTAGTTATCATGATAACGAGTGGGGGCGGCCTGCTCATGATGAGCATCATCTCTTTGAAATGTTAATTTTAGAAGGCGCTCAGGCTGGCTTGAGCTGGGAAACCATTTTAAATAAGCGTGAGCGTTATCGGGAAGTGTTTGCTCAGTTTAATCCAGAAAAAGTCGCAAGGTTCACCCAAGCCCACATTGAAAAACTATTATTGGATCCAGGCATCGTTCGAAATCGGCTAAAGATCCAATCAACGATCACGAACGCAAAATCATTTTTAAAAATCCAAAAGGAATTTGGAACATTTGACGCGTATCTTTGGGGTTTTGTTGAAGGGAAACCCATTTCAAACCGTTGGAAAACTCTTTTAGATTATCCTGCTCAAACACCTTTAAGCCAAAAGATTTCAAAAGATCTCTTGAAAAGAGGATTTAAGTTTGTAGGGCCAACCATTATCTATGCTTATATGCAGGCGATAGGTATGGTCAATGATCACTCTGAGGATTGTTACAAGTCACAAGTAAAACATTGGTATTTATATCTAATCGAATGTAAAGATAAAAGTTTGTATACTGGCATCACAACAGACGTTAAAGCGCGTTTTAAAGTTCATTGTGAAGGTGGGCCAACCGCTGCAAAGTATTTAAAAGGCAAGGGACCCTTGAAACTTGTTTTTCAAAAAAAAATAGGTACCAAGTCGCAAGCCTTAAAAGCTGAATTAGCTGTTAAAAAATTGAAAGTTTCTGAAAAAAGGCGTCTCATCGCTGATAAAAAACTACCAATGATTTAAATTGATACGTTTTTAAGCTTTAAAAAATTATAACTTTTTGATTAGGCCAGCATGATCTGATGAGCAAGAAGGCATATTCTTTGAGTAGCCTTGATCGCAATAAACGCTGACAGGCTCTTTTTTCGCTGATAGGTTTTGCGTCAAATGCAAGATGCCAAGGTGATCTAGCTGAATGCCGGATGTTGTCGCCGTTGAATCTTTATGCTCCTCTTTTGGATCCCAACAATCATAGGCATGTTTAAATCGTGGATCGTAAGTTTTGAGCCATGTATCTAAAGCTTCACCGGGAAAAATTCCATCAAAAAAATAGTCGTTCTTTTCTCTGTCTTTTAGATCCATGCCTGGGCCAAAATGATTGCTACAGTTAAAGTCGCCAGTCATCATGATTTTTTCAATAGATAGGCCTTGGCATTGTATGGCATCAACAAAATCAAAAGCAGCTTGAGTAATAATTCTAAGCTGAAAATCTCTTACTTTTTGAAAATCGATTATCTCCCTTGGATCTTTGCTGATGGTTGGTTGACAGTGACTGTTGACAACAACATAATATTTTTGGTCATGCTTTATTAATGATAGCAAAACGCCCTTATTACAAAAAGCATCCGAATTAATTCGATATCCAAGAGGTGCTTGAGAGTTTCTAAAAAATATAGTCTTAGGGAATTGAATGAATTGTGCTTGGAGTATAGGGTGCTTACTAGCGATAAAAAGCCCACTGGGTAATGCCTGAGCACTGGGTGCTATACGATGAATAATATATGGATAGTCAGATTTTAATTGATTGACCAAACTTTGGCTTGAATGCTCGTCAAAAACTTCTTGTAGGCATAAGATCGTAGGGACATCTTTGATGTCTTTCGGTTTTAGAAATGACTGAGCTAGCTCGTGGGCACGCTCTAAATTATCGCGCATATTGAGCCGGCCATTGAGAGAGTTAGGTAAGAGTGCAGTGTTGCGAGTGACGATAGTGATATGGGAAGGCAAAGAAGATTTGGATGGGGTGATAACGATTGTCACTGGTTTTGATTCAATCTGCTGATTGCTGTAACGTAAAATTGTGCCTAAGGCATAAGCTGGAGAAAAAGCGATAGTACCACTTAATCCTAGTATCCAATTTTTCGCAGCAATCGTATACCACCACACAGATCCTAATTTTCTTTCATCAAACGTTCCTGGATAAAAATTATCTCGGCGTAGAAATTGTCCAAAAAAATAACTTGAGGGTGCTCTAAGCATTTGAGCCATCGTGTGCAGGGCACCGGACCAACTTTCAGGTGAACTTGTTTTAAAACTCTCTAAATGGCTAGTGCTACTGTCGCAGGTCACGTTATCATCTTTAGAGAAATAGAGAGTCAGCTTCTTCCATGAACCAGACATTGAGTGCTCCATATACCTATGTGCTTAAAAAAGATTATCATTTTTTAAAAGTTAAGCCAATGAAATCATTTTTATTTTTGTAAGTTACCAAGTTTAAACAATAAAGAGCCATTATTAGAAGAAGACAGCAAGAGGCTTCTGCTATATTGTTAGACTATTAGCATAGGGATGAAGAGAACGATATGAAAACTAAATATTTTGCGGTCGCTTTTTGTTTAATTGGCTTGCAGGGGTGTGTTGGGACGGTCGTCGGCGCTGCATCAAGTGCTGTTATCGAAGTTGCAAAGATTCCGTTTAAAGTTGTTGGCGCTGTCGTTGAAGGGGTTTCAGGTTCAGAGACGAAAGAAGATAGAGAGTCATAATGGATGGAGCATCCCTGCTCAACAGAAGATTTTAAGCAAAAACGCTTGAATCTAAAG
>CAYGPI010000124.1:0-4724 GCA_964351745.1 uncultured Francisellaceae bacterium | reverse complement strand
AAGACCAATTGTGCCCCACTTGGCATTTCTAAAATGTGGAAGCCAATGGGAATACTTGTGAAACTATGTGCCATGGCTTCAATGACCATCAAATGCCCATTGACACCAAGAAACATTAAGGTCACCATCATCACATAGAGCTGACCAACCACTGGCACTGAAACGGCGCTTTGAGGATCATTCATCAAAGCAAAACCTAAACCCATTTGCTGCGCAATTAGCTGACCACAAAGCACAAAGGTTTGAAAAATGATTTGTAACGTAAGGCCTATAGCCGCACCAATCAACAACTGTATGATAGCAACCATAAAACCTTGAAGACTGAAAGGAGCAATGTCTACTAAGGGTAAATGGGGGGCTATCATCATGGTTATTGCTATCATCACGATAATTTTAATTCGATGCGGTATCAACTGTGAACTTAAAATTGGCATACTTAATAAAACGCCACTTAACCTGATAGAGGTATATATGTATTGTGGCCATAGATTTTCAAGGACTTCGATGCTTAGATTCATCTAACCAATCAATCCTGGTAGCTGCTCATACAAGCTTAGAAAAAAATCAGTCATCAGTTTTAACAGCAAAGGGCCTGTGGCCATAATGGTAAAGAACGTAATTAAGAGTCGTGGGATAAAACTTAAACTTTGCTCATTGATTTGAGTCGCAGCCTGAAAGACACTAACAATCAATCCTAATATTAATCCAGGTAAAATAAGAATGGTCACAATCGTGATGAGCAGGAAAATGGCTTGTTGAAATAGATCTAAGACAATGACTGGTTCCATCAGCCTACTCCAAAACTGGCGGCTAGCGTTCCCATCAATAAGCTCCATCCATCGACTAGAACAAATAGCATAATTTTAAATGGTAGCGATATAATAAGTGGTGAAAGCATCATCATACCCATGGCCATTAGAACAGAAGCCACGACTAAATCGATGACTAAAAAAGGAATAAAAATGATAAAGCCTATCTGGAAAGCTGTTTTGAGTTCTGACGTAACAAAGGCTGGAATCAAAGTAGAAAGTGGCGCATCGTGTGCAGTTAAAGGTATTTCCGTGTCACTTAGATCACAAAACAGAGCCATGTCCTCTGTACGAGTCTGATCGTACATAAACGTCTTCATTGGCTTGACGCCTTGTGCCATCGCTTCATCTAGGCCGATTTTTTCTTCCATATAAGGCTGTATACCTTCAGAATATACTTGCTCAAAAACTGGCATCATAATGAAAAAGGACAAAAACATAGAAAGACCAAGGATGATTTGGTTACTGGGTGTTGAAGGCATGCCCAAAGCTTGCCTCAAAATAGACAGAACAATAATAATGCGTGTAAAGGATGTCATCATCAGAACAAGCGCTGGTAACAGCGTCAAGAAAGTCATGATGGCAACAATTTGGAGGTTCAACGAGTAAGTTTTATCACCGGAATCTAGAGTTGTCACCTGAAACGCATCAAGGTTAAAATCTGCACCATACCCTACTGGAGCAATCACCATAAGAATCATGCAAGCGATTACTCGATACACAATGAACTCTCTTTCGCTGACTTAAGCGTTTCTGTAAAGTCTTCTCCCTGCTCAAAGACGTGCAGTTTGCTAATGTGGCTGTCTGTGACACCCAAAAGAATTTTTTTATCGCCAGATCTGATGATCACAACTTTAGCTTTATGACTGACGCTAGCGCCACCTAGTATTTCTATGGAGCTTGATAGTTTAGGTCCAATTTTTTTCAAATACTTAAGGAGAAACATCAAGCCAACAAAGAAAGCTATCGTAACCATAAGCATCATCGCGACATAAAGAAGTTGCGTGGTCATAAGCCACCATCCTTAAGCGTTTCTAAACGCTCTTGTGGTGAAATGACGTCTGTAAATCTAATACCGAACTTCTCATTAACAACAACGACTTCTGCATGAGCTAACAACGTGCCATTTACTAAAACATCTAAGGGCTCACCTGCCAATCTATCTAACTCGACAACAGAGCCCTGATTGAGCTCTAGTAAGTTTCTAATACTGATAGATGTCCGACCTACCTCTAGTGAGATCGTCACAGGTATGTCTAGAATCACTGCTAGATCTGGACTATCCTGTATTAGCTTTGAGCCTTCGCTTTGAAGGGTCTCAAATTCAGGTTTAGTGACTTGTTGATTAACCTGTTCATCACTCATGAGATCAAATCCTTGTACCTACTTACCACACCTATTAAAACTGCGTTTTTGAAAAAACCACATATCATGCTATTGCGTTACAAAGCTTGTAAATAGAATCTGCTCTATACCGACAACGCCAGCTTGCTCGCTCATGATTTTTTGAACTCTTAACAAAGCTTCTTTGCGAAGATTATCCCTGCCAGTTTGGCTAATGACATCTTCATAAGTTTGGCTACTAAAAAGACTAACGAGTTCATTTTTTATCAATGGCACATAATTTTCGAGATCATCGATAACACCACTATCGCGTGACATAATGTCTACTTGGATTTGTAGAAATCGAATGCGACTCTTGCTAGGAATATTCACTACAATGGCAGGTCTAATAGGAAAAAATTGAGGCTCGCCGCTTGAAGCCACTGGAGCTACTCGCTCCGCTGCAGGCTCTGCTTGAGCAACCTTTTCAGAATCAGAGTCTGATGTTTGTATGTTGGCTTGTGGGATGGGTGCTTTTGACTCGCCACTCAAGAGCAGAACTATTGTAGTCACAGCTAAACCAACAATGAACAAACCACCAACACTGGCCGCTATGATAAGCTTCAGTGAACCTTTCTTAGATGGCGCTTGATCTGCCTTGATTTTATCTGCTTCGTCAGCAGTTTTATCTTGTTCAATTGTGTCTTTGTTTTCTGCCATTTTGGCCTCCATTGCATTGTACTGATATGCATGCAAAGGATGTACCAATTATATTTTTTATAGAAATCAATACATTAAAAATGGTTTTATATCAGGCGCCACCTTTTTGACGGTAAACCAACTAGCTTTTAAACATAAATGTCTAATAGCCCGTCAGAATCTTGACCTGATTTTTGAGTAAGGGCAGGTTCAGGCTCTGTTTTCTTACGAAAGTGAGTGTGCTCTTTGGATTGGTCTTGGTACTGATGTTGCTCGACAGTAACTCCCTGGAGGTTCATAGCATCGCTGTTAAAATCATTTCGCAATTGTTGGATCTGAGATTCTATTAATTCTTTGACCTGCTGATTAGAAGCCGTAAACTGCAAATTGGCTGTATTACCCTCCATATCTAAGATAACTTCTATAGGGCCTAGTTCTGGAGGATCGATTTGTATTAACGCCTTTTCTACGCCCTGTTTAGCCATCATGACTAGTTTCTCATTGAGAGCCTTGCCCCATGCTTCAGATTGTTGTGTTGATGGTATGATCTGTTCATGGAGTAAGCCTTGAGCTTTAGCTTGAGGATTTGTCACAAGATTGGATGGCACTTTGCTTAAAATGGCTGTGGTATCAAGCTTAGAAGTTGCATCATATTGATAAGCACGACTAGTATCTTTATCGCTCTTAGCTAATGTTTCTGCAACCGAACTTGTTAAATTCCCCACCTTTTCTAGTTTCTCATCAGGCATATCATCGGTTGAAGCTTCAAACTTTACCGAAAGCTCCTCTTCTTTTAAGCTTTTCTGAAGTTTAATATCGTCCTGGCTAGTTTTAGTCTGATCTATAGAAGAAACGACTTTAGTCTCCACCTGAGGTTCTGGCGTAACAGTAACCGCCATCATTGACTCTGGAATTTTAGTTTCAGCTGCATTTTTTAACGCCGTATCAATTGTCACAGGTTGAATTTGGCTTGTACTAGCTAGCTGCTGCGCAATCATGATTGGGGAATTTTCGTTTTCTGAATGCGCCTCAGGGCCAACAGGCTCTATATACACATCATTCAAGATAATAACCTCTTCAGACTCTATAATCTCTTGCTCTTGTTCTTGCTCTTGCTCTAGATCTTTATTTACTTTTTGCTCCAACCCTAGCTGATTAGGCATGGCTAAAATCTCAGTAGCTTGAGATTTCTCGGCAATTGGTTGCCCAAAATTGCCAGTTATAACTGCCGACTTGCTTTGCTGTGCAACATCGGGATTTAGATAACCCTGAATAAGGCCTTCAAAGTCTTCTTCTTCCTCTGAGTTTACTTCAATACTTTCAGATGGTTGCAACTTAAGTGGATCGGTCATTTTCAAAATATCTGATTGGCTAAAGTCTATCACAAACTAACTCCTACTTGGTTTCATAGATCAATACAAAAGCCGTGCCACATAGATTCTAGAAAATAATATCAATTGAGAATTAGAAGTGGGGCTATATAAGAAATTTGACTAATCCGTACGGCGATGCACAACACCTAAGCGCGTGCCCATGTCACAAGGGCAATTTGCGACATTGATCAATGATATGAAAAGACTTAAAACTGCCCATCATTCTTCATTCATTCATTCATGTGATACCCAGCTTTTTATCTGTCTAAATAACCCTTTTATCATTCACTTAGACAAATGACGGCTGGTTGCGGGTATTTCAAGATAACACCATACACAAAAAACAGTTAATCAACTAACGTAACAACTATTAGAAATTAGTCTAGCGAGCCACTATGAGTCAATCAGGACCAACGAACCACAACCATCAGCCAAGCATTCATGCTGCGCAATCATTTTTAAAGAACTCCATCAAAGAGCTTTCAGCCAATCCGAGCAATTTTGAAACCATCATGCTTGA
>CAYGPI010000123.1:0-4732 GCA_964351745.1 uncultured Francisellaceae bacterium | reverse complement strand
GTTGAACCCGTTACGTTCGCGATATCGGTGTTCTAATTGACCGCCTTGACAAACGTTCTCCCAAAGACATCCTTTGCATGAAGACGGCAAACGAATATGTTTTTTATGCCAAGCTTCTTGGCTAGCAAGAAAATCGGAGAATCGATTAGTGTAAACATTTAAAGGAGCAAAAGTTTTCCAACCCATGTTGGCGCGTAGGGCATCATCACCATAGATTTTCCCGTCAGAATCCACAGTAACCACCACATTTTGAGTGGCCACATAATCATTGGATGGAAAAATATAGCTTTCATGCCCACCAAGACTTGAAAACAGAGCGTCAAAAAAGCGAATTTTGATATTTGGATCATTATCTTTTAACCATTGCTCCCACGCGCCTAGCAAGAATTGTGTCATACCTTCTAATGCAGTCCGTGGCACTTCTTCATTAAAAGTTGAAGGTAATAAAAAATCAAGCGACTGGATGCCTAGCTCATCAACAAAGTATCGATAAACAGCACCGCCATCAGCACCAGGCTGAATAACGCTCAACAGACTCAATGGCAGTATTTTTTTGTCGACTTGAGCTTGTTTCAATTTGCTTATCCCAGCAAAAGCTCGATCAAAGGTACCCTTTCCCAGATGATCTATTCTCTGCAAGTCGTTCGTTTCTTTTGGGCCATCCAAACTAACTGAAACAGCAATCTGGTGCTTAGAAAACACATGAACCCAAGCATCATCAACAAGCATCGCATTGGTTTGCAGTGCAAAAGTTAGATTGACTCTCTTTGAAAATCTTCTGGTTAAAGCCTGGCAAAGATTGTCAAGATTCTTTTTCCCATAAAGTAATGGCTCACCACCATGAAAATCGATTTGTAGCGATTTTAGATGATACTCGTCGATAGCTTGATCAAGAAAATCCATCATTTTAGAAATAACTTCAAAACTGACTCGTTTATCTTGAGCTTGCCAATCTTTGGCCCCACCTTTAAAATAGTAACAGTAACTGCAATCTATATTGCATCTTGCGGCTAGCTTTAAGATAACCTCTAAATGATTCACTTCTCTCATCTTAACTTCCGTATCTATTATTAACTTAAGCCCTGTGCCATCTAGAGAAAGATTCTATTGACTCACCTGATTTTGTTCCTCCAAATATCAAATCTAAAGCATGATGGTTCAGAGCTGATTTTGCCCAAGTCTTTTTTTGTGTCCTAAATTGCTTTCTTCCTAACTTATCTATAAAATTAGTAATGTTTCGCTCATTAATTGAATACTTCATCTTATCTCCGTGACTACATATAAAACGGCTATATTTTCAACGCAATTGAACTTTAAATAAACCTTGTATATTTCAAGCTCATAAGTTCTCTTTGATATTTTACAAAAAAATTTTTCAAGAGTTATTTATGATTAAACCTCCTTGTTCTTAGACTCTGAATCTTCATAGACAAGCAGATCACCGGGTTGACACTGCAAATGATGACATAGTTTTTCTAAGGTCGATAAACGGATAGCTTTAGCTTTACCATTTTTCAAAACCGATAAATTTTGTTGAGTAATCCCTATTAATTTTGCTAATTCGTTTGCTTTCATCTTTCGTTGGACAAGTAACAGATCGAGACGGATCATGATAGTCATATGATATCCTTATATGGTATATCGTGATTCTGCATCAAGATGGTATGCGTCATGCATGACATATGAGGTCAACCAAATCAATCCACCAATGACAATATAGATAATCTGTGAAGTATCTACCCCAAAGGATGTCATCATGCCTTCCGGTCTTTGAAAGGTCATAATAGATGTGATTAAAGAATCAAATAGATTCTCAGTCATCGCTAGCGCAAACAAAGTAAACCCAATGTTTCTATAGATGTTTACGTTTAAAATGGAAAAAACAATACCCTTAGAAAAATTACTAAATAAACTATGAAGCAAATATAAAAATAGAATCATGTTGGATACAGGAAGCGCCGTTGCACCCAGCGCTAAAGCTCTACTTAAAGGCGTTGCAAACATCATATCAATAGGCGTATTTGATACTTGAATACCCATTGAGCTAAAAAATGAGAAATAGGTCCAATACAAAATCGCAAATAATGGAATAAAAAACATCAACCCCTTTAATAAGAAACAAAATCTTAAACTTAAAATCTTTGCTTTTGTGCTCTTCATATTTTGTACCTCAAAAATAAGAATGGGCATTATCAAGACAAAGTTATCGTTTGTCAATAAGTTTTTATCGAATAAAAACAACTTATACAACATTTAGAAAGCTAATAGAGTCATCTATTTTACTTTTACTCTATCCTTTTCTATCCATCTGGTCGTTTCCACTAAGATGTATCAACCGCAATCAATTAAAACGACACAATGGCGCGTAAATTTACGCGCGACAAGCTATCAAACAATCACTAGGTATTTAAGCACTGCCGTAATGGCCAGTTGTGTGGTGTTATTTTTCAATGTTATACAAAAGATAAAGCGTTAAGGATGACTCTTACTTCAATCATAAGGAAATGATCATGTTAGAAGAACAACCAACTTTGACCTGGATGAAATCAAACAAGCGTCATCACTCCCCGCAAACTTTACTTCAAGGCATGTCCCAAGGCTTTAGAGCTGTGTGTGATTTTGATGTGCCACTGGACTTTAAAAATCTAACCGCACAAAAAATCAAACTGTACACAGAAACCATTTTAGAGAAAACCGTAGAAATTTATGATCACATAGCATCCTTGGATAAAACACAAGCATCCTTATCTTTTCGCACAGTGATGCAACCATTTATTGATTCTGATATTCAACTAGCCAGACTTGAATGCCTAGCTGTCAATATGAAAAGCTTTTCCCCTGACAAGTCTATTCGTGAAGCTTGTGTGGCCTCTGGTGAGGCACTACAAAATTGTGCCATTGAAAGTCATATGCGCCACGATGCTTATAAAACGATAGCTCGCTACTACGAAGAAAATTTTGCTGGTGAAAAAGAATCTCTTAGTCACGAAGAGTGTCGATTTGTTGAAGATATGATACGTGGTTATCGTCGAAGCGGTTTACATTTAGATGAGAAGATTCGAGAGCGTATCACTCATTTGAAACAAGGCATTGCTAAAAATCATCTTGAGTTTAGCAATAACGTCAGTGAAGAAAACACCTCATTTGTTTTATCTAAAAAGCAATTGAAAGGTATGCCAGAAGATTGGTTTACCGAAGCTCGTCATGTCAAAAATGATTTGTACAAAGTCACCTTGAAATACCCTGATATTGTGCCCGCCATGGATTATGTGAAAGATCCCAATATCAGAAAAAAATTATTCACCGCCTTTAATAGCCGATGCATGGGTAGAAACTCTGAGCTCTTTGATGAAACGATCAAAATGCGACATGAACTAGCTACGCTTTTAGGCTATGAAAGCTACGCAGATTTTCAAATTGAGCCTAAAATGGCTGGGACTGCAGCCAAGGCTCAGCAGTTCTTAACAGAAATGAATGATCGATTCACGCCCTTACTAGAGCAAGATATCGCGGCCATGACAGCCCTAGCGGTTCAAGAAACGGGTCGCTTTGACTATCAACTTAAACCTTGGGATATGCGCTATTATCTTAGGCAGAACTTAGAGCAACAAAATGAAATAAACATGGAGGAAGTCAAGCAATACTTTCCATTAAACGTGACTTTAAAAGGCATGTTTCAAGTTTATGAAAAGCTACTTGGTCTCAAATTTATTGAGGAAGATACGGATAACAAATGGCACGAAGAAGTCAAAGTCTATACCGTTTATAATCAAGACACAGCTGGTGATGTAGGTTCAGAAGTTGGAAGATTTTACTTAGATTTACATCCAAGAGAAGGTAAATTTGGTCACGCTGCAGTTTTTCCCTTTATCGCTGGATGCGACCTTAGCAAGCAACCAGGATTTGGTCAAGAGCGAAGACTCCCTGTTTGCGCGATGGCTTGTAATTTTCCTGCCAATAGCTGCCTCCCATTTGGTGATGTCGTGACCTTATTTCATGAGTTTGGGCATGTCATGCACAATATGTGTGGTAAAACACAACTGGCACAATACCATGGTACTAAGGTTCAAAGAGATTTTGTTGAAGCACCATCTCAAATGCTAGAAAACTGGTGTTATAGCCCATCTATTTTGAAAAGACTCAGTGCTCACCAAGTCACCGGTGAGTCTCTTCCTGAAACACTGATAGAGAAACTTAATGCTCAGAAGAAAATCAATCAGGGTTACAGCAGCAAGCGCCAGCTTTCTTTTGGTTTGTTTGATTTAGCCTTACATAGCTCAGAAGTTGGTGGTAAACGCCATATTGATAGTCAACATCTTTGGTATCGTATTCAAGATAATGTCATTGGCTTTCATGATCCAAGTAACACACACTTTGCAGCTGCCTTTGGCCATCTAATGGGTGGTTATCAAGCTGGGTATTATGGATACATGATGTCAAACACATACGCAGCAGACATGTTTTACAGCGTGTTTAAGGATGATCCAATGAATCGAGCTATGGGAAAAAGATATCGTGAGTGCATTCTTGAGCCCGGTGGAAGCAAAGATGCTGGTGAACTTTTGGAAGATTTCCTCGGTAGAAAGCCTAGCATTGATGCCTTTCTAGAAGATTGTGGATTGACTGAAGCAAAAGAGCCCTTGGCTAAACTCGAGGTTGCCTCGAGAAGATAAATGAAGCAAAGCAGAAGTTTATCACTTCTGCTTTAAAATCGGTTAACTTGCCATATGAG
>CAYGPI010000122.1:0-4785 GCA_964351745.1 uncultured Francisellaceae bacterium | reverse complement strand
AAGGGTAATGCCAAAGATGATGCCTTATTTGATAGTCATCTTGATATCGGGTTGAATTTTCCAAAAAGAATTTTTATTCGAGGCAAAGGATTAGATGCTGAACTTGGTGGTAACATACGGGCCTTAGGCTTTTTGTCTAAACCTTTAATAGAAGGTCATATTAGTATTATTCGAGGCAAGTATAGCTTTTTAAATAAAGTCTTTACCATTCAAAAAGGTAAGGTATGGCTTTATAAGGATGACATTCAGTTAGATTTTTCTGCCCAAACTAAAACGCAAGATGGCTTAACCATGATTCGTGTCAAAGGATCTCCTGAGAATGTAAAAATAGAGCTTTCTTCCTCACCAACGTTGCCTCAAGATGAAATACTGGCGAGACTGCTATTTGGAAAGGATGTTGCAAAACTGACGCCTATTCAGGTTGTTCAACTGGCTCAAGCTGTTCGGAGCTTAACTTCAAGTAGCCAATCTGGTGCAAGTCTAGATATCATTGGCAATGCTCGTAGGTTGTTATCCGTTGATGAATTAGAATTTACAGGCTCTGGGGCTGATGATATGGCGATTAGCACAGGTAAATACATTACTGACAAGATTTACATTAAGGGGCAGCAAGGAGCCACTGCAAAAAGCTCAAAGGTTTCCGTTAAGGTAGATATTACTGACAACATTTCAGTTGAAAGCACATCTGGCACGGGTGCCACGAATAATGAAATCAAAGTATTTTGGCAAAAGAGCTACTGATCTAGCTCTTAAGATCGTATTTTCTAATATAGGTCATGAAATGGAACATTCAAAATCATTGTCAATTCAAAAATTGGTATGTGTCTTACTTATGTTGGTGATGTGCCATGGTGCGACAGCTCAAGAGCCCAAAGATGTTAGTTTGTATAAGCGCTTAGGCGGCGCTTTTTCAGTGGGTATTTTAATGAAGGATTTTTTAGAAAGGATTGTAACCAATGAACAGCTACAATCAAATAGTACGATAAAGCAATTGAAATATGAGCCAGAGAAATCTTTCTTTTTATTGAGTTCGGTAACTATTTTTAGTCAATTGACAAGCGATCCAGATTCCTATCTGCAGGCCTACCAGGCTAAAGCAAAAAGCTCTTTAATGCTTAGTAGTAAAGAGTGGGTTGCCTTAGAGCAAGATTTTATAAAGTCTATGAAGTCTCATCAAATTAAACCTCAAGAAGCCACTGAGCTGATTGCTCTTGCGCATCTGTTTAAGCCATATCTAGTTAAAACTAATAATCTGTGAAGAGTCATATTTAAATAGTATTCGCTGATATCAAATGTGGCTCAGATAGTGTGGTTAATGTTCTTGCGTGATAGATTGTAAAGTTATTTAAAGTCGCTGGGGTTTTTAATGAATACTGAGTCAATAAGCGCATATGCGCAAAAAGCGTATAGTCAATTCGTTGAGTTTTCAGATAGTACTCTTTTACAGACACAGTTAGTTGCTATAGTTATTTCAGTGTTTATTAGCTACCTTGCTGTTTTTCTTTTGCGCAAATTATTTGCCGAAAGTGGTGACGAATCTGAAAAGCGGTTGAGAAAACATTCAACAAAATTCTTTACTCAATCGCAACGATATCTTTTTCCTGTTCTTCTCATTGTGGTATTGAGCATTGCTGAGAAGCTAAGTGCAATCACCATCAAAAATAGTTGGTTAATTAGTACAATACAAACTCTCGCTGTATTGGTTGTGGTCAATCGTATGATTGAAAAGTTCATTCGATCACCTATCAAGAGAAAAATTACCCAAGCTTTAATTATTCCTATGGCGTTACTTTATTTCATGGGGTGGTTGGATGATATATCACTATTTTTAGATAGTTTTAAACTTTCGGTCGGTAATATAACATTAACCTTGAACGGCTTGGTTAAAACATCGATTTTTGGGCTTCTATTATTCTGGCTAGGCAAAGCTTCTAGCATTAAAGGTCAGACTCTAATTAGAAATCAGAAAGGGCTTGATATCCGATCCAAAGAGCTTTTTGCAAAACTCTTTGAAATCGCATTGTATATTTTAATTTTCGTGTTGATGCTTGAGATTGTCGGTGTTGATCTAACGACCTTAGCAGTCTTTGGTGGAGCTGTAGGTATTGGTTTAGGTTTTGGTTTGCAGTCTATCGCCTCGAATTTTATTTCAGGCATTATTCTTTTGTTAGATAGAAGTTTATCTGTTGGTGATCATATTGAGATGGAAGATGGGCGCCAAGGGATAGTTCGTGAGCTCAATATGCGCTCAGCAACCATCGAAACTTATGAGGGCAAAGATGTTTTAGTTCCTAATGAAAAATTTATTTCTTCGACTTTTGTTAACTGGACACATGCTAATACGAAACAACGTTATTCTATTAATTTGCAGGTGGCTTACACGACAGATGTTCATAAACTTTTTGACATTCTTAGAGAAACTGTATCAAAGCATCCTCAAGTTTTTTCAGGCGATGAGTATCCCATTGAAGAGAGACCTGATGCTGAAATATCTGGTTTTGGTGACTCGGGGATAGACATCCTCATTGAGTTTTGGATGGATGGGGTAGACGATGGGAAAAACAGAGTTGGCGCGGATTTATTATTAATGATTTGGGATGCATTTCAAGAGCACGGTATTGAAATTCCTTACCCACAAAGAGAAGTTAAAATACTTAATAAGGATGACGCATGAATACTTTGGGAGTGCTCCCTTTTTATGTTTAGTGACTAAATTTATATTGATTGAGAAGATAAATATTTGAGTCAGATTATTTTTAGGTTTTTAAAAAAACATAGTTCCATTATTAAAAAAAGATGTGTTAGGATGAATCATAAGGTGATGTTAGTTAAAGAAGCTTTAAATGATTTAGAGCTTTAGAATTCAAACTATGCTGTTGAATATGATAAAAATAATAAGTTTATTAAAAATGAAATCAACAGGGCATGAAAAATGCTTTGCATTGCAAGTGCCTGCCTTATGAATGAATACCGACTCCGCTTCTGCGGAGTTTTTTTTAGGTGTCATAAATTCCATGTTTAGAGTAACTACTAACAAACAATTTAGAAAATGCTGGACAAACAGTGGCAGAGGTCTATAATCCGCTGCCACACTAGGGAAGTAAAAGGAGTGGTGTATGTTAAGACGGATACTTTTAGGGACATGTGCAGCAGCTTTAAGTTTTGGTAGTCTTGCGGTAGCGATGGTATCCAATCCATCAGAGCTACAAGAAAAGCTTGAACGTCTTCAGTTATTGGGTAGTGAGCATGTTTTGCAGTTTGGCGGAAGCCCTGCTGACGTGAATGCTTTAGCTTCTATGCTACCTCAAGGAATTGTGGTTGCTGTATCTCAAACACCAGAAATGGCTTTCTCGAAGAATATTAAAAAGAATTCAGAGTTGGAAGCAAATCACTTATTCGATCATATCGTTGTCGAAGAAGCTTTAACCAAGGAATATAAGCAACAGCATTTTCTCCAAGCATTACAACACCAGCTTAAATCTGATGGTAAAATGGTTTTGCATTTACCAGATTATAAGCGTGGTATTATTGCAAGGGTATTAACCGACACTTGGATGGATCTTAGAGAATTTAATGTAAGTTCACCTAAATATTTATCTTACAGTGCGGATCAGTATCAAAAAATGTTAACCAAGTCAGGCTTAAAAGTCGCTTCTGAAAGTTGGCATACCGATTCGAAGCAGTTTGAGAATAAGCAAGCCTTTACCAGTTGGTTGAGTGATCATTGGGCTTACTGTCAAGATATGTCAGCATCTGATAAGGCCGTGTTTATTGATGTTTTTGTAGACAACTTTATTCGTGCTAGCAATCAATCGGCACAAGTTGCTGTTAACTGGGAACAATCATTTTTGAGTATTGAAGCTCAAAAAGTATAAAATAACTAGGATGCTTTGCCTGTAAAGGCAGAGCATTTTTAGATCAAAGTTTTTTTCCTGTTGAAGAAGGCTTGTCCTTTTTCGATTTCTTTTCTTTTACTCTCTGGCGTGATTTTGATTCAAGCTTTTGTGGCTTGTTGGTCATCTCTTGCTCGCTAGTAATCTCTGGCTTTTTCTCTTTATCTTGAGCTGTCTGTTGAGTCTCTTTTTTCCTTTCATTTTGAAAGGCAACAGTTTTTGAAGGCTCTGTTGTTTTTTGAGCTCTCCTTTGAGCTGGAGTATTTGATTCGGTTGCTTGTGGTCCTTCATCAAGCGTTGGATTATTGTCAATGGTAGGTGCTTGATAATGCTCATCAGCAATCGTGTTCCAGTAAGCATCCATAGATTGAGCTTTTTCAAGCTGCTGCTTAAGTCGTGGATCGATAGAGGGCAGTATGCTGTTTTGGAAATGCACCCCCAGGTTTATATCAGCTTCTTGTTGCGCAGAGGCTCTTTGTGCATTTGTTAATTCCTTAACAAGTTTTTGTGCATCGCTTAACGATGCTTCTAGCTGATCGACAATAATAAGCGCATTGATATCAGTATCTTTAAAATGATCTAGCATCTGAAAGTTGTCAATGCCTTTGATGTATTCTCTTATGGCACTGACGTGTTCAGGATGATAGGCATCCTCAATCAAGTGATATAAGTCTGTACGGTTGTTTGGCATGGCAACCTCTAGAAGGTATATTATCTAATTATATGACTAAATGATGTGGTTTGCCTAGGGGGGCCAAAAAGATGAAAATATTATGATACAAATCAGTGCACTATATTAAAGTGTATTTACTCTTTTATTTTATTTGTAAAAATTTTTTAATCTAAGTATCTCTTTTGCCATTCTAAATACATATCTTGTACGGCATCACAA
>CAYGPI010000121.1:0-4998 GCA_964351745.1 uncultured Francisellaceae bacterium | reverse complement strand
ATATCGTGGCGATGATTAATTCATGTAAAAGGCATGTCAAACTATTAGCTGATGATTTTACAGTTATTAATAAAGATAGACAGCTATCTGCACAGTGGGAGCACACCATCTTAGTCACGGCCAATGGCTACGAAGTCCTTACCCGCAGAGCCGAGGAAGAAGATTTGCTATGATTTCTCTCGGGCAGGAAGCCCAAACATCAAGAAAAGTGACAGGCATTCAACTTAATCTGCAAGTAGATCTTCTTAAAACTGAGCTTCGCGCTTCGCAATCACCAGCCTTTTTAGTTAGGGCTAAACTTAATCAAGCCTATGACTCTCTTGATGAGGCTTTTTGGCAAGGGGCTGATATTACAGCCTGTTTAAACAAGCGTTCCGATCTGGTCGATCAAGTCTTAAGTCTTGGTTGGTCTTGGTACGGCCTAGATCAAATCCCTGTCGTGCTTGTGGCTGTTGGCGGTTATGGCCGCCAAGTTCTTCATCCCCAATCAGACGTTGACATTCTTGTACTTGCAAGCAAAACTCTAAGCAGGGCCCAAAATCATCACATTGAACATTTTATCGCTTATACATGGGACTGTGGCCTTTGTGTGGGCCATAGCGTCCGGACGCTCCAAGAATGTGAATCTATTTCACAGCAAGATTTCACAGTGCTTTCAAATCTACTTGATGCCCGATACATCGAGGGAGACAAACCACTTTTTGAAAGTCTAACCAACTACACGAAAATTCAATCTAGAAAGGCAACCCCTCTAAAAGAGTTCTTTTTTTGGAAACTTAAAGAAAGAGAAAAGCGCTATCACCGATTTGGTCATACGGAATACACGCTCGAGCCGAATCTTAAAGAGAGCCCTGGCGGTTTACGTGACATACAGCTTTTAGGCCTTTTTACTAAGCGAGAATTTGGAACCCACGATTTAGAAGTGCTCACGACCATTGGCTTTATTACCACCGAAGAAAAAAAAGCTCTCTCAGCTGCACAATATGTCTTATGGCAAATTCGGTACGCTCTACACTTGGTTGCAGGAAAAAGCGAAGACAGACTATTTTTAGATTATCAAGAGAATTTAGCCAGAAAGTTTGGATTTGATGATCCACAACTCAACCAAGCCATATCCTCTTTTATGCAAATCTTCTTTCGCTCTATCCGCGAATTACGTGAAATCACAAGCGTCCTATTTCAACACTTTAGAGAGCTCTACCAACAAGACACAATTACTTCTACCCCGCTCAACAACTTTGCGAGCATACAGAATCAATCTATTTGTATTACAGATGAGCCTTATTTGGCTCAAAATCCAAATCAAGTTTTAGTCCTTTTTGAAGCTTTAGCTGAGCACCAAAACCTCCGTGGTTTTATTGCTCGCTCAACTCGCTTTATCATTAATTTTTATCGAACGCATCCTTTGATCGCAACAACAGAAACCAAACATCTATTTTTAAAATTATTTAAGCATCCTCATGGAACCTCAAAGGCATTAGGTCTCATGGCTCGTTTCGGTCTATTAAGCCAATATTGCCCACCCTATCGAGCGATTGTCGGCCAAATGCAATATGATTTGTATCACGTCTACACAGTCGATGCTCATATTCTAAACATGCTTGAAACCATTCAAAAATTTTATCGCGATCCGCCTGACATCTCTTTCATTCAAGATTGCTTACACGCTGACCTTGAGCCTATAGGCTTATATCTTGGCGCTCTCTTTCATGATATTGGCAAAGGACAAGGTGGTAATCACAGCCTAATCGGATATGAGCTTAGTCAACAATTTTGCAAAGATCATCAACTTGAAGAAGACATGGTCGATCTCATCTCTTGGCTTGTCAAAGAGCATCTCACCCTTTCAAGATATGCGCGTACAAAAGATCTAAGCCAGCCAGAAGTGATTGCCCAATTTTGTCAGATTGTTCAAACAAAAAAGCGTCTCGACTATTTATACGTGCTCACTATTGCTGATATTTTAGCGACCAACCCTACGCTTTGGAATCGTTGGCAAGAAACGTTGCTAAAGAACTTATACTTAGCCGCAAAACAATTTTTTAATGACCAAACAGAGTTAGATCCGCAGCACTTAATGAGAGTTAATCAACAAAGAGCGTTATTACTTTTAAAAAATGAAGCTTTTGATAAAGACAAGATCACTGAACTTTGGGAGCCTCTAGGTGTTGAATATTTTCAAGTAGAGACCCCGGAAACTATCGCATGGCACACTCGCGAGCTTTATCAGGCTGGTCGACAGCAACCTTTCATTGTTGCCTTACAACCACATACATCCCAAGGGGGCACAGAAATTTTTGTCCTAGCCCCAGACAGACCTCACCTATTTGCACTGTGCGCTGCGACGCTAGATAAATTACAACTTGGTATCGTCCAAGCAAGAATTATCACTTCCAACGACCGAAATTGTATGAATACTTTTGTGGTTTTAGAGTCCTCTGGATTACCCATCACAAGCCCAAATAGAAAAATTGAAATACAACAAACATTATTGTCTTTACTACAACCTCTCATAGAAACCCCTAATATTCCTCCCAAAATCCCTTTTGTCTCTCACCGAATTCGGCGTCAACTTCGCTTTTTTAAACACGAGGCCAAAGTCACCCTATCGAATGCAGAAAGCGAAAAAACCACTGTTCTTGTGGTCCGCGCTCCAGACTTTCCTGGTCTTTTAGCCAGAATTGGAGAAGCCTTTATGGCTTGTGACATCTTTGTACACTCTGCAAAAATTAACACTCTTGGAAAGCGTGTAGAGGATGTGTTTCACATTTGTGACAGGCAAACAAATCTACCAATTACGGATAAAAATCAGCTTCTGCACTTAAAATCAGTCATTTTGGGTAAATTAAAGGCATATTGGAACAATTAGCCTGGCCAACTAACCAAAAAAATTTTATACTGGGTTATGTTTAAGTTATTAGTCAAGATAAATATTCTAGAGCTTTGCCTATGACCCAATATGTGACCTATCTTATTGCGCCTCAAAAGCGTGATGATGCACGTTTGTTCTTCTCTGTTGATGAGCTTCAGAGGCAAGAGTCGAGTATCAAAAATTTTTTAAAAGAAACAGATGGCCTCGTTATCTCGACATTTGTTGAGGTCCGTTTTCAGTCTAAGCATAGACAAACTTGGCCAGAGCTCAAACAGGCTATTGATGTCTGTAAAAAGCATGGCGCTCAACTCTTGATCGCAGAAATTCGAAATTTAACAAACCATGACAGTTTTAACAAACACATCATCGAAGCTATCAAAGATAAGAGCTTGAATGAGCCCTTTGAGTTAGTATGTCTTGATCAACCCTTCATTCAACGCGACAACTTTGAGGCTATCGCTCTACATTCTCAAGAAAAGCGCAAATATCATAGCCAACTTGTCAAAGAAGGTATTACTCATGCTCATCCTGGTAACCCTAAAGCTTCACAAATCATTAACTTGATCAATAAAACAAAAACAGACAATTCAATCATCTTTGCCATGCTGATGCAGCCTATTATTCAAGATTATCAAGAAAAGGGTTTCTCTCAGCGAAAAATGGTGACCATGCTAAATGAAGAAGGCTATGCGGCACCAGCTGGCGGAAAGTGGGTTTTAAGCCAACTCCAAAAAATACTAGAGCGCATGAGAGTCAATGCTTCAGCATTAAATCTAGAGCCTCTTTTAAAGGAATATAAAAGCTTAGACTTAAGTCATCAAGACATGGCTAATAAATTAAACAAGACCAAACACGCCTGTCCTACTGGTAAGACTTGGACTGAAGATGATATTGCAAAGCTCATTCTTCGCAAACAACAGTTAGATGAAATCATCATGCTTAATGCCTTAATGATTGACTTACTTCCGATGTTTAGTCAATACCACATCGATGAGTTAACCGACAGCATGATCCTTGACAACCTACAACTGAGTGGCGTGAGAGTGCCACAAGATTGGCTAAACTAGAGATCTATCATGGCTAAGAACTACGAACAACTGCTTCAAAAATATTCGAATAAAGATGATCTATTGATGATTTTTAGAAAGCGCTTGGAGGCATGCAAAGACTCACACCATGTCACTGAGCATGAGCATTATGATGCTTTGGCTAACAACCTAAAAGGCTGTCACCCTTACTACACTCTTTTAATTGAGCAACAAAAGGCGCTGGGGCCCAAAAGCCAACATCATCTTACACACAGCCATACGCAAACATCACCCAATAAAAGAAAAACTATCTAACCAACTACCAATTATTCCCTTCAATTTGAGCCCTTTCTATGGTACATAGGGATATCAAAAAAAAGTAAACACGTAAGCACTAGCACAAATTAGTTAGACGAAAAACTTCAGCCGTCATTCGTCTTATGAATTTTTTGCTGTGAAAAAGGATTATTTGGAATGTCTAACGCTAAAGCCCATGATAGTAACATCTCTGCCCTAAATAAATTAAGAGATTTACCTAGAGGCACTCAAGTTGAAAGTAGGATAGCTGCTATCAAGAATTTACTTGGGGATGTTGAAATTTTTAGGACCATTAAAAAATTAAGATGGCCACTTGGTGTGATATGCCCTAAGTGTCACTCTCCAAACGTAACGCTGCTTAATGCACCTGACAATGCCCCAGATAACCGCCAGTATTATGAATGCTTAGATTGTCAAAAAGAGGGCGACCCATCTAGCTTTGACGATTTAACTGATCTTAAAATGGGACAAACCCTAGCAGAGCTGCGCCAATGGGTGCTGTGCTGGTATTTGATAGGTTTTTGCTCCATCGCTCAAATAGCTCGAGTCTTAGGCTTAAGTATGCATGAGGTCATCAGGATGGCCGAGCAAGGCGCTCATTTAACAGAAGCTAACCAAAAAGCATTAAATAACTTAGAGAAAGATTTTCTAAGCCGCTCGAAAGATGAGAAAAAAGCAGCTGCCAAAAAGGAAGACATTGCTCACGATGAGCTTAAATCAAGAAGTCGAAGCCTGGGTAAGTTTAAACCTGGCCCAAAATCCTCAGCCTAACTAAACCCT
>CAYGPI010000120.1:0-5215 GCA_964351745.1 uncultured Francisellaceae bacterium | reverse complement strand
ATGATATGCTTACGCTTACCATCAATTTCTATAAAATCCTCACCTTCAGCAACATTGTCGATCAGACTTTGCTCTAGATTTAAAGATTGACGCGTCTGGTCAAAAAAGGCAATTTTGTTGGTTGGGCTATGCTTGATAGTTCCCGAGGTAGGCTCTAGCTGACCTAATAATAGTTTTACTAGCGTTGTTTTACCGGCACCATTAGCGCCAACGATAGCTATTTTATCGCCTCGCTGAATATTAAAACTAAAATCATCGATAAGGTTAGGGCCACTGTTATACGCAAAGTTAACTTCCTCTGCTTGGATGACCATTTTTCCTTTCTTGGCCTCTTCAAAGGCTTCAAAGCTTGCTTTACCTTTACGTTCACGACGCTGGGTACGCTCTTCTCTTAAAGCTTTTAATGCCCTTACTCTGCCCTCGTTGCGGGTACGTCTCGCTTTAACCCCTTGTCTAATCCATTTTTCTTCGTCTGCCAGGCGCTTATCAAAAAGTTTATTCGCTTTTTGCTCATCTTCGAAGGATTTCTCTTTTCGCTCTAGGTAGACGTCATAGTCTGGAGGATATTGAGTTAGGTGTCCTCTATCGAGTTCAAGAATACTGGTTGCTAATTTCCTAAGTAACTTTCTATCATGGGTGATGAACATGATTGTATTAGGGTAATTAAGCAAGCGACTCTCTAACCAGTCAATGGCTTCCAAGTCTAAGTGATTGGTTGGCTCATCTAACAGAAGTAAATCTGGTTGCTGAACTAAACTTTGTGCCAAAGCGACTTTACGTCTCCAGCCACCTGATAACTCTCTAATGAGAGTATCGGCAGGCAGTTTAAGCTCCTCTAGAGCCACTTCTATCCTCTGTTGTACATCCCAGCCATTTTGAACTTCAATTTGTTGCTGGACGCGATTAAGCTCATTAAGCCATTTCTCTCCATGGTCTGTCGCTGTAGTTGTGAGCTCATGGTATTTAACGAGAAGCTCAGATAGGTTCTTAAGGCCTTGAGCCACAACCTCAAAGACTGTCTTATCTTCTTGATTCGGCAAATCTTGAGCCAGCATAGCGACAGAAGTTGTATTCCCTTTAATGATACTCCCTGACTCTGCCTGAAGCTTGCCTGAAATAATTTTCATGAGGGTAGATTTCCCTTCCCCGTTTCTACCGATTAAAGCAATCCGTTGCTTTGGCTCCACAAGATAGTTTACTGAGTCTAATAATGGGAATTGACCCACTGAATAATAAATATTTTCAAGCTTAAGCACAGACATGATTTCACCAAGGATCTAAGAGGTTCGAATTGAGCTGAATCATATGATATATAAAAAGAAATTTCGAATAAGAATGAAAAAGATAATAGAAGCTCACCAGGAAATAGAGTTTCTGCCCAGAATAAAGTTAGTTAAGGCTCCAAATTAGCTCCTTTCACCACGATATCCACCCCTTTTAGTCCTAAATAGGCTTGAACAAGGCAACTTTTCTTGCTTCCATCCCAAAGTAATGATGTAATTACTTTCTAAATTCATAAAGAGCGCTCTTAAAGATGACTCCTTTTATGGCAGCTTCTTGAGAGATCTCAGTATGGTTTAGGTTAATCGAGTATCAAAAATTTAATTTTTTGGTACTGGGTGACGTTTATTACAGAATTGTCTGAATAAGTGGAGCCCAATTGTCTATTTTCATTAAGGTGCTATGATGACCAAAAAAGTATATGTTAGTAATCTAAACTATAGTATTACTCAAGACGAGTTACGTGATTTCTTTTCTCCATGTGGAGCTATCACTGACATAAGTATTCCTGTAGATCGCGAAAGTGGTCGTGCTAGAGGTTTCGCTTTCATTGAATTCGAAAACCCTGAGCACATTAGAGCGGCATTAGAAATGACCGGTCAAAGCCTTAAAGGCCGTAACGTCAATGTTAGTGAAGCGAAAGAACGCAGAAATTAATTTTGTCGTAGCCCACTCCCTTGGTGTGGGCTTTTCTTCTTACCTTACCTTTCAAAACTGATCCCATTTGCTATTCAAAAGATTAAACTCAGCTATCTTTTCCTTTCTACCTAAATTAATTTTATTGAAACGATAAATATTTTGACGAGTCTTTAAAAAATCCTCTATGATTCAAACTATATCTAAGTAGAAAACAATTTAGCGTAGTCAATATCCTACACAATTTAGAGACATTATATATATAATGCACTTATGAAACGTAGGATGATAGCTTACGATGCCAAGGATTCTTTAAAGATTTTGGCGCTTTAGATATGTGTACAGACTTACCCCAAAGTCTTTAACATGACAAATATCAAGGATGATCTGTTATGAAGAAAATAAAAACAGCAATACTGTTAGCTCACTTAATCGCTTTTCCGGTATTTGCCGACGAAGTTTTTATTGACGTTTCAGGTGCTGGCACTCAAAATCCTGGTAATGCGGGTACTGGCTTCGATGCCGACACTCTAACAAGCATATTTAACCAGCTACAACTGTTTGCAGATACCACGACAACTCAATATGACACAAACACAGGCGGACAACCTGGACTGAATACTGGAGACAGGTTCCTTGATACAGGTCATGCCGTTGTGACAGATATGTTGCCACCCTTTGGTGATGATGAAGGTATTAGTAACACAAGCGAGATTACTATAGCATGGTCAGGCCTATCAGGCGTCCTTACTTCAGATCTAACTCCAATCGGTGTTCAAGGTAACCTCGTACAGACGCTAGCCTATGATCCCAATAATACCTTGATGACTTTCTATTTTCATGGCGATGCAACAGGTCCGAACTCTGATGCAGGTGTTGTGGGCTCTGCCGACAATACAGGCTTTACTGATGGTGAAAAAATCTTGGAAATGAAAGTGGTTGGTGGTAGCGGCACGAACACATTTAGTGGCACAGGGGAGTTTTTAAGTGGCTCATCCATACTAGACGGTGAAATTGTCTATGCCCTCAATGATTTCTGGTATTTTGATAATGGAGATAGCAACGCTGATACAGGCGTAGATCAAGACTTTTTTGATCTCATCGGCCTCCAAGTTCCGATTAAACTTGAAGCTAATGTAGATCAGAACACTGATAAAGTCGTGACAGACTTTTCAGGAGCAGGACTTGCTGGACCAAATGGCTTTGGTAACCAACTGTTCATGGTCCATTCAACTCATGATGGTAGCCTTGACTTTAGTGTTTCTCCCGTATCAGTGCCAGAGCCAAAGACTTTACCCTTCTTTGCGCTTGGACTTATTCTGATGCTCATGGTTAGAAGAAAAATCACAGATTGCACACCTTCATTTAGAATTTAAGTGCAGGATTTACTAAAGGCCACACATTGTGGCCTTTTTTTATGGTCAACTATAATAACTATATATTCTTTTTGTAAACAATCCATCACACTAATTAGGGGTACTTCATGAAAAAACCATTAAAAATTGGGATCATAGCAGGACTAAGCAGTCTGGTTGGCGCTTTTGTCATTTATTATGTAATGAGTCTTGTCTCAGGCTTACCAACCTTAAATGAGTATCAAGTCCTCTCTGAAGATCAATTCATAGAAGTGAGAAACTATCCGCCAATCTTAACAGCGCAAGTCCAGTTAAGCGGTGAGCGAGATGAGACCTTAGAAAAAGCCAAGCTTCTTTTTGAGGAGTTTTTTGCTGGCGGCAACAACTTCTTAAAAAAGATTGACATGCATGCTCCCTACTTTCAACAAGAGCATAAAGAAACCAAAAATCTATGGATCATATCTACGCCTTTGCCAGTTAAATACAAGAGCGAAGAGATCCCTGTGCCCAATGACAAGCAAATTAAGTTCGTAGAAATCCCAGCTCAGAGCTACGCAACCATATCTTTTAGCGGCTCAGATTCTGATAGCAATATCCAAGAGCATTACCAAATTCTTTTACAGCAATTACAAAAGAACAAAATCATTCCCAAAAGCAAAGCTGTACATGCCTTCTATAGCCCCACATGGGCCCTTGGCATGACCAGAAGGATTGATGTGATGACCTTTGTCCCATCAGATCTAAAGCTGATACAGGAAGATTAAAACCTATCACAGGCTCTACCATGGCGCGCGCTCTGGGGATAATTTTCCCAAAGAAGCGCGCTCTTCCAATCTTTCTCCATGCATGCTTAAAAGCCCACTGATTCTCCATCTAGCCCCCAAGATATCTGTGCAAGCCATTAAACTCTAAGCTAAGCTAAGCTAAGCTACTCAATTTTATAGCCTTTTCCGACCTCTTGTGTAAACGCAACAACCATCCTCATCTATCAAACTCTACCAACTTCAATGAACTTATTACCTAGAAAATTTGTCTCAAGGTTTAAAGACTATTGGGAGGTATTCAATGAAGCAACCAACCACGGGTACCCAAGAAGATGAACTTGACTTAATGGTAGCTATCGCTGCCAAAGAGTTTTCAGAAACTCTCTTCACTCTAAAAAAACTCAATATGACAAAGCAAGAAGAGGAAGAAGCGATAGCCAATTTGCTTAAAAATATCCAAACTAAAATATCTAGAATGAAGGCAGGCAATTTATAATGTCAATCACAGGCAGCCTTCCGACAAGTGGATACGCTTTAGCAAGCTCAAGCATATCATCCTTTGTTAGCCATGCCCAATCAGCCATCGTAAACTTGCTAACCCAGGAAGCTGTAGATACCGCTCTCAACCTTGGCCAGGGGCAAGTCAAAGGCATCCTTAAAGAGAAGATATCAAAAAAACTGGCCACCAAACTTAACGAGAATGTAGAAAAAAAGGCAGAAGACATTTTGCAAGTTTGTAGCCCTATGGCCCTGTTCTCTCAAAACTGGAGAGACGGATTAAACGCGCTATCGCACCCCACATCAGAAAGTACCCTCGCTCACTTCGCCATATCAAAAGCGATAGCCGTGGGTGAAGGCGTCGTTGAAAACATGCTTAGTAAATATGCTGCGGCAACGGTTTGGGCTGCCATACAATATGTCGCACCTACAGCTCTCATGGCTGCACTTCCTGGAGGCATGATTGGCAAGGCCTTATCTTTTGGTGGACCCTTTGCGATGGCTGTCATCATTAGCGCAGCAAAGAAAGCTGCTCTTGGTGATAACGTTGGAGCTCTCTTTCACACGAAGGCCAACGAGATGTTTGGCGATTATTACCCGTTTGGACTCGAAGCGATTAGAGCCGAGGACTTCAAAGCTTATCCGGAAGCCATGGTGCGCCTGCAAAATGCGCAAGAAAAT
>CAYGPI010000119.1:0-5599 GCA_964351745.1 uncultured Francisellaceae bacterium | reverse complement strand
TCTCCAGTGGTATCAATCATAGCCATTTTGGGAGGTACATCCCCCCTGGGAACGTTTGTATCATATAATGTCGTTTTGAGATCTAAAGGAATACTAGTAAGCAATCTTGAACTGGCTGCAGCATGCCCACTTAGCAATGCTGAAGTATTAACATGTCTCCCTTTATCAGCGGGTCCGCTTGTTTCATCAATAGCTCGATTGTAAGCTCGTTCTGGCACTAGAGTAATATCACTCAAGCAAGCGACAGTTGAGACAACAGATGTTGATTCTTGTAATAATTGACGATGCCATCCCTCTAAACTGACACAGTCGATAATGACGTTAGGTCTTTTGCTCTTTTTTGCCATGACACGTTTTTCAACTAGCTCTTTAATACAATATGCTGAGTCTTGAGTGCGAGTAAACACTTGCTCCGAATCTGGTTTATTACCTTCATCATCTAAGCGAACACCACGGTAATCATCCGTTGCTAAGGTTATACAATCTAATTTTTCTTCGTCAGTCAATTGTTGGCGGCTAATGGTGCTTTTTCCGCTTCCTGCTGCCCCAAGGAAAGAATAATCAGTGTTTTCGCCTGATGGATGAAGTGTTTTATATTCCAGTCCTTGAGAGCAGATAAATTCATCCGTCATCACTTCTTTTAGTTTTTCCTCTGCTATTTGGTGTGAAAGCTCTTTTGCTGCTCTGAGATATTCGATAAGAAAGATGGCTTTATAACGATCAGTGTAATCAGGATCAGACTCATGATGGTCGGGGAACTTTTCTGCCATTCTGTCATCAGTGCGCTGCTTGATGACTTTAAGCTGGCTATCGGTTTCTAATTGCTTCATTAACTTATTTGATAGATCATCCAAAAATTCTGGGGACTGATTAAGCTCTGTGAAGATTGCTTGAGTTTTTTCATCTAGATCATCTGGTGATACTTTGAATTGGCTAATGAGATCGGCAGCTATGTTCATTTTAAGAACACTAGACATATTTGGGCAAGCAAAGTCGGTTAACCAGTCTTCTCCCGTTAGCTTCGCAGCCTGAATGGCAAGACTGGGGGGTAGATCAAAAGCTAGATTATTTAATATTCGATTTTCTCTTTTCTGTATAGCGACTTCTTCAGCAGACCAGTCCGAAACACTCTTAATCGACAAGACATTACGTTTTTCATAGGCTGGGGTTTCAAGGATATCAAATTGATCACCAATTTTATCTTCAAGCCTGTTTACGACTTCTCTTAGTATTTTGGTTGTTCGATGTCTGCGATCACTATCGGTCATTTCTGTCCCCTGTGTATGACTAGAACATGTTCAAATAACTCCCTGTTTCCTAAAATAATGAGTTAAACATGGACTAGTTTGTAACTAAGCTTTTGCCTTATATGATGTAATCCTTCATAGTGAGTTTAGAGCTGATTTAACTGAGAAAAGTTCAATGGATTGCTTTGCGTGCAATTACATACGTTGTTTGACTTGACTACATTGTGAATAATGACATCTAGATGGAGCTAAGACATAGGACAGTCATAAATATTTAGCCTAACTTGGACATCCGATTGAAGTTAGGATTTTATAATGATACTTTCATTATTATAGAATACTAATAAAAAAAGGAAGCTCTCAGCGGCTTCCTTTTGATTTTATCTCTATAACAATGTGAGCTTCTTCTTTGGGTTAGTGGTCTTCTTGCCACTTACCATCCCACTTATCGATGGCTGGTTTGATCGCAAAGAAATCTTTTTTTATCATAGCATCGACAGCAAAAGCTCTTGCGTTGACTGAGTGAGGTTTATCTTGAGCTAGAGTTTTGTTTGCTCCAATGGGTAAGAAATAGGGATCAAAGCCAAAACCTTCACTTCCTTGCTTTGTAACGATAGTACCTTGGACAACGCCTTGAGTCACAAATACAGTGTTATCTTCTCTAAAAGCAAGCATGACTGTCCAAGAGGCTTTTTTGCCAGCAAATTGATTCAGATTATCAAGCAGCCAACGAATGTTGACTCCGACATCTTCTCCCTCAATGTCCAAAGATGTATCTTCAACAATGACGCCTCCAAGCTTATTGTTAACAGCACTTGCCTTTTGAATGATGACGGATAATGCATCTGAATCAATTTCTGCAAGATCAAATGTTGTATTTGTAATTTCGTGCTTATTGAGTTTGAATAATTCCTGAAATTCCGCTAATTTGCCTTTGTTGCTGGTATTGAGTTTGTTAGGGATAGCTATGTGGTTGGCAGCATAATTTTGCATGCAGTTGTCTCCAATGGGTCCCTTACAATCTGTAAAACATTGATGGGCTGTTATCTTATTGCTCGCGCATTGACTAAGTTGACAATTTTGTTCACAGCTAGCTGTAGACATAGCGTCAGAGCTTTTTTTGGTCTTAAAAAAATAATAGGAACCAAGTAGGCCAAAACACAATAAAATCACAAGAATCAAATTAGTTAGCTTGTTCCACTTCATGCGACAACACTCCAGTAAAGGTAATTTATTGTTATTATAATAGAATTGTTCAAGTTATGGTTATGTGAAAAAATTGAGCTAGAAATTGAGAAATATTTTAGATGAAGGCTCCAAAATACTGTGAAACGAAATAACTTATACCATAAGCTAGCCCAGCTGCGCTTCCGCCCATGAGAAGGACAGAAAGCGCCTCTTTAAATATCGGTTGTTTTAGTAGGGATCCTTTAATGATTCCAATCGTTAGAAATGATAGGGTTGTTGCGACACAACTCAGCTGAAATGACAGCTGAACGTTGGCATAAATATAGAAAAATGGGAGCAGCGGCATCAGTCCTACAACAATAAAAGAGAAGAACGTTACGACTGCAGATCTAAAAGGATGATTCTCCTCTAAGGGCAACCCGTGCTCTTCTTGGATCATCGTATCCACCCAGAGCTCTTTGTTACTGGTAATTGTTTTGACTATTTCATCTAAAATATCGCCTTCAAAGCCTTTGTTTGCAAAAATCTGCCTAATTTCTTCACGCTCGCCCTCAGGAATAACTTCAATATGATGATGCTCCTCAAGTCTTGTTTGCTCCAAATTATCAAATTTTGTTTTTGCAGCATGATAGTTACTCACAGCCATACTAAAACCATCAGCCACTAAGCTAGATAATCCTAGCGCAAGCGCTGCAATAGAGCCAAAGCCTCCCCCTACAACCCCTGCAACTATGGCAAAAGTGGTTACGCAGCCGTCTATGCCGCCTAGAAGGGCATCTCCAAGGTTACTTTGATGGTTAGCCGCTTGTAAGCGCTTTGTGATGGTTTCAGGATGATGCATGTCCTCAAGGGCTTCTCGGGACTTTCCATCTGATTTTTTAAACCACATGCAATTTTATCTCCATGACTTATTAAAAGGTTAGACTATTCGCCCTTTATATGTTGCATGGTGCTTTGCAACCCATGATTTATAAAGAAAAAGGCTTGATTCTAAGATCTTTTGAAAATACTAGCGATATCATCAATATTAGCTGGCAATTAAATAGGCAATATCTGAATAATGGATTAAATTGCGATGAGCCCTTGTCCCTTGGGGCCTGACGTGTTAATTTCCCCATCTAGCGTAGTGCTTTCAGGATGAAGCACGCCACTAGAATTTATTTGAATAACTGGATTTTTATCGTCAATAATTAACCTGTGAGGTGAATTTGTGAGTAAAGCCCCTGAAAACAAAGCGGACTTGATTGAGCATATGGCTGAGGCCGGAGATATTTCAAAAGCATCTGCAACAAAAGCCTTGAATTCTTGCTTAGAAGGGATTACATTATCTCTCCAGCAAGGAAATTCAGTTTCTATTTTAGGGTTTGGTTCTTTCAATGTTAAGGCTAGAGCTGCACGCGTTGGCCGTAATCCTAAGACTGGCGATCCAATTCAAATAGCAGCTGCAAATGTTCCTTCATTTAAAGCTGGTAAAGGTTTAAAAGATGCTGTAAACTCCGGCTCCGTAGTCGAAGAAACAGCGTAAAAAATAATAATTTAATAGGGTGCTTAGCTCAGCTGGTAGAGCATCGCCTTTACACGGCGAGGGTCGGGGGTTCGAACCCCTCAGCACCCACCATATTAAAAAATTAGGAGCGGTAGTTCAGCTGGTTAGAATGCTGGCCTGTCACGCCGGAGGTCGCGGGTTCGAATCCCGTCCGCTCCGCCATTTTCAAGGGCGTATTTTTAATACGCCCTTTTTTTATTGGGGCTCAAAATGTTACAAGACATTCGCGAAAAATCTAAAGGCTGGTTGGCTTATACAATCATTGGTCTTATCGGGTTTACTTTCCTTATTATCGGCACTGGCAGCTTTACGCTAGATAAAGACAAAAATATTGTCGCTAAAGTTAATGATAGAGAAATCAAATTGCGAGATGTTGAGCATTATGCTGAGCGTTATCTTTTATCCCAAGGAGATGAGGGGCGTTCTCTTGATCCCAAGTGGGTGAAAGAAATGGCTGTTGAAGCTCTGATACAAGACTATGCCATGATGGACGCTTCTGAATCCAGAGGGTTTATCATCTCTAAACAACAAATTATTCAGGCTATTAACGAAGATCCAGCTTTTGCGCAAGATGGCGCTTTTTCACCTGAGAAATACACTAATCTGTTGTCACAAAACTATTTCACAGATCAAGAATACCGGGCCTACGTAGCTTCTAGGTTTATGTATACTCAGCTTCAGCAGGGTTTAATTTTAACTAATTTTGCTTTGGATGATGATTTAGCTGTCCTGTTTAAATACATCGATCAAAGCAGAGACTTTGAGTACGCTAAGATTCATTATAAAGATTTTATTAAGCAGGCAAGTGTTACCGAGACTCAAATTCAAGATTTCTATCAAAACAACCAAGATAACTTCTTAACCCCAGAGCAAGTTAAGATTCAATACCTGGAACTAAAAGAAGAAACCATAAGATCTTCTATTGAATATTCTGATGAGCAACTTAATAAATATTATATGGATAATATTCAAGTGTTCACTGATCCTGAAAAGTATAAAGTAGCTCATATTTTAATCGAAGTTGATCCATCAGAAGATTCAAATCAAGAGAAAGCAAAAGAAAAAGTCTTAGCCATTAAAGCAAAAATTGATAACGGCGCAGATTTTGGCGTCCTTGCTAAAGAGCAATCACAAGATGCCATGTCTGCTAAAAAGGGTGGCGAACTTCTTTGGCTTCATAAAGGACAAGCAAGTATTGATCCAACCTTTGAAGAAGCTGCATATAAGCTAGAAAAAGTTGGAGATTTATCCGATCCTGTCCTAACTAAATTTGGTTATCACCTGATTAAGTTGCTAGAGAAAGAGCAAGCTTCTGTGGCACCATTTTCTGAAGTTAAAGAAAAAGTAATCAGTATGTACCAGTCTCAGAAGGCTCAAGAGCTTCTTTATGATAAAGCTGATGAGTTAATTAGTCTTGCATATGAATACTCGGATAGCTTAGATAAAGCAGCAGAGGTTCTGGATTTAGAAGTCGTGACGACAGATTTCTTTGAGCGCTCAGGTGGTCAAACGCAAGTCACTAAAAATCCAAAAGTTATCCAAGCTGCGTTTTCTGTAGATGTCATTGCTGATGGCCACAATAGTGAACTGTTAGAATTATAAAAAAATCATTATTTAG
>CAYGPI010000118.1:0-5612 GCA_964351745.1 uncultured Francisellaceae bacterium | reverse complement strand
CAGAGAAGCTTCTAAAGGCGTGAAAATTAATAGGGTTAAAGTTAGTGCCGCAAAAAGTAAGGCCGTTCGCGCTTTATCTGAATAAAATTTCTCATAGGGATAATCTGTTGTCACAACCACGAAATCAGGGTTATGCTCAAATTCAGAAATGACATCCCAATGACAAAACATGCCTAAGGTGTCGCCAGGCCTAAGATTAAGTTTTTTTAAATCAGCACCTTTGCTAACGTTATCGCCACGAAGCACTGATAATACTTGAGCCGAATATCGTTTTCGCATATGCAATTCTTTAAAGTCTTGCCCAACAAAGGAAGAGCTTGGAGGCACAACGGCTTCACACAAGCCACCAGCTAATGGACTTAGTAGCTCTTTAAAAACATTCAAATGAACACTCAACTTTAAATTAAATTCTTCAACAAAGCTTTCAACTTTGTCTTTTGGCCCCAAAAGAGCCACGGTACAATTCGTTTTTATTTCCTCACTGCGAAGAGGTGGCAAATGCACCTTACCATCCACTTTAACCCCTAATACCGTAATATCAGAGTCCATTAAAAGTTCCCATTGCTTTAGACTTTTTCCGCTTAAGGAGCTAGCTGCAGGTACTTTAATTTCAAAAAATTCCCCGCCAACACCATACACTCGCTTGAAGTATGCCATTGAATCATCAAGCAAGGTCTTTCTTTTGGGCAGATTAGGTAGTAACCATTTCCCGAAAAAGGTGAAATATAAAATACCAACGCCGAGTAAACTCAAACCTACTGGAAATACCGAAAATAATCCTAGTGGTGCAACAGCGACTCCTTGAGCGTCATGCAACCCATCTAAGTTCTCAAGCAATGAATTAAGTAAAATTAAAGGGCCAGTGCCGACCATGGTCATCACACTTCCTAAAATGGCACAAAAGCCTAAAGGAAGTAGTAAATTAGCTTTGGCTATCCCTGTGGTTCTTCTGATTCGAGTAATGATTGGTAAAAAAAGAGCAACCGTGCCAACAGAGCGCATAAATCCTGCCAACATGCCACCGATGATCATAAGCAACATTCGAATTTTGCTTTCATTGGCGCCACCAATATTAAGCAGCCAATGTGTTAAGTTATTCATCATGCCTGTTCTTTCAAGGCCGCGCCCAATAATCATAATCCCTATCAATGAGATCACAGCGTCTGAAGAGAAACCAGAAAAAAGTGTATCGTGAGGCACCAGTTTAGTGACACCCAGCAAAACTAAAATCAGACAAGCGACCACGTCAACCCGAACAACTTCAACCACAAAGAGTACAAGCGTTAACCCTATGATCATGAGTACGGTAAATATTTCTAGCGTTAAGCCTTCAATCCCAAGCATGGTAATTTTCTAAGTTAATGTAAAGTGGATAACTAAGCCGGAGCTACTGCTAGTTACAAGAAGATCCAGTCTTAAGTCTAGCTGTTAAAATTGCTAAGTGAAAATTAAATATGCTGCGATCACTTTAAATGTATGACGACTATAAGCTCACGTTTAAACAACAAGAGGAAACTTGCACCCTGAAGTGTCAAGACTTAATGTTGTGCTGTCTTATTTAAAGCAATATCATAGATGGCATGACCAAGGCGAATACCACGTTGCTCAAACCGAGAAGCAGGACGCTCCTGCCGTAATTGTGCTTGGATCCTATCTGGCGCCATGCTTAAGCTTTGAACTTTAGAGACGACCTCCACCATGTGCTCATAATAATCTTGCCAGTCTGTGGCCAAATGGATCAAGCCTTCAGCTGTTAATTTAACAGCGAGTAAAGCCATAAAGTCTGGCTGAACAATTCTTCTTTTATGATGTTTTTTCTTCGGCCAAGGATCAGGGAAAAATATTTGGACTCTATCTAAAGAGCTATCTGAAACACATTGCTTAAGAACCTCTGTAGCATCTTGCATGCACACTTTAATGTTCTCAAGCTTACTTTCTTCAATCTGATTTAAAAGTCGGCCAACACCTGGACGATGGACCTCAATCCCTAGGTATAGTTTATCTGGGTTAGCTCGGGCCATTTCAAATAACCCTTCTCCCATGCCAAACCCTATTTCCAATCTAACTAACTTTTCTGTTTTTAATAGCTTTTCAATTGAGCCGTCTTCTATGCAAACACCATATTTTTCCATCAAATTTTCTAATCCCGTTTTTTGAGAGGAAGTCATGCGCCCTTCTCGTCTAACAAAACTTCGGATGGCTCTTTTAAAAGCAATGGTTTCTGGCATTTGTTTATGTTCTAACTATTTTTAATAAGATATTATCATTTTATTCTCGTGCCCCAGAAATGCAAGCGCTGACCACCATTTCAGTCATAAAGTTAATTAACTTTCTTTTTAATGGTAAACCAAAGACTGCGTAGCCATTTCGCTTTTCATAAGTTCCTGTTAACATCAACTAAAAGTCAGCTGAGGATCACATCATGTATAAAGCTCTCAAAATAGCAGGTATTTCACTTGGCATTTTATTTGCTATTATTCTTGGCGGTCTCATTGCCGCGCTGCTTTTTTTCGATCCCAATGACTACAGAGATCAACTTGCTCAGGCTGCTTCTGAAAAGCTTGGCCACCAAGTCATTTTTGAAGGCCCATTGGATGCCAACTATTTTCCTTGGCTTGGCCTTACAGCTCATAATGTTAAGATTGAAGCCTCTAATGATATATCCAATAAGAATCTTGCAAGTGTTGGGGAGCTAAGTTTTAAAGTCAAAACAACACCACTTCTTCGAAAAGAGATCCAACTAGATAAGATTTTAGTCACCAAAGCGATAATCCACCTTGAGCGTAATTCTAAAGGACAAGCCAATTGGGCTCCAAAAGGCCAACCAGTAGGTTCTGAAAACACAACACCAGACAGTGAACCAAATTCAAACTTGGATCAATCATCTAATGATTCAAACGCAACCAAAGCCCTTCAAATAGAAATCTCAGGGATTGAAATCTCTGACTCGCAAGTCACTTACCATGACAAGAAGTCAAATCAACTCTTTGATTTTAGGGACTTAAGTCTTTTAACCAAAGAAATCCGTAGTAATAAGCCTGTAGATATTTCTGGTCATTTCATTTTACAGATGGATCAACAAGACAATAAACTTGATAATGTCACAGATTTCTCAGGAACTCTTGAATATAGTTTCGGCCTCATACGTTTAAACAAAGTTGTACTCAGCACTGAACTAAAAGGCAAACAACTACCAGTTAACCCTCTTCATGCCAAATTACAAGGCAACATAGAAGCTAAATTATTGAGCTCTGAAATAACACTCAATGATCTCAAAGCAGAAATCGATCGCTCTAAAGCAACTGGCCTTGCGACGTTCACTTGGAAAGATCACCCACATCTTGATTTTAATTTGGAAGTAGATCAAATTGATGCAAACAGATATATCGCCTCCAATGACTTATCAACCACAACGGATATCGCATCAAACCATCATGGCTCACCGCCGAAGCCATCCTCGTCCATTAGACACATTGCTTACACACCTAAAAAAGAATTTAGCTACAAAGGTCAAGTCAGCCTTGATCAATTAAAAGCAAACAAATTAACTTTAACAAAAATTAAATTAACAGCATCGAGTCATCCTCAAGGCTTAAACCTAAATCCTGTTCAGGCTAATTTATATGGTGGATCGTTTGCTGGGCAAAGCCTTATTAATCAAAAAAATAAAGCAACAACCATTAACGGCCAATTAAAAAATATTCGTATAGAAGACTTGCTAAGCGCCCTGTCTGGGGAGGCTAAATTAACCGGAACAGGAAACGCAAATCTTGATTTAATGCTTAACCAATCCGGTTTAAACGGCACAACTAAACTGCAATTTAATAACGGGTATATTGACGGGGTTGATCTTGATTATTATCTTAAAACAGCAAGGCTCCAGCTCAAAGGTTTAGATCAATTTATCGGCGACCCAGATTTAAGCGATATTTCAGAGGATGATAAGGTCGATAATAGAAAACGTACAGACTATGACACCATAACCGCCACCTTACTCGCCAATAGTAACGTGCTCACGAATAACGACTTAAAATTGGAGTCTAACGATCTATCCGCATGGGGCGATGGCTCTATTGACTTAAATCGAAGCTATATTGAATATAAATTTACAGCGCAACGTAAATATACCGATGGCAAACCTCACCCAAATGCTTTACCAATTGCGGTACGTGTCAAAGGGCCTTTTAATGATATTAAAATACAACCTGACTTTGATGCCTACATCAAATCTATGATCAAGAAAAAAGGTGAAAAGAAAATCATCCAACAACTAGATAAGGCATTAGGCGGGGATGGTCAAAACGCCGAATCTATTAATGATGCCGTTGAAAAGAAAATTGAAAAGGAAATCAATAAGGGGCTCAAGAAGTTATTCAAGTTTGGCGATGATTAACCATCCGCATTTTGCTCAAAATATAATCGACTATGCAAAGCAGCATGGTCGATACCACTTACCTTGGAAACAAAACCCCACGCCTTATCGCGTCTGGATTTCTGAGGTTATGCTACAACAAACACAAGTGCAAACAGTCATTGAATATTATGAAAAATTTATTCAAAGATTTCCAGATGTTGAAACTCTAGCTTTAAGCTCTATCGATGACGTCTTAGCGCTCTGGGCAGGATTAGGGTATTATCGCCGAGCTCATTTTATCCACAATGCTGCGATCCAAATCGTACAACTGCACGGTGGATCTTTCCCAAGCACAGTCGAAACTCTCATGACTTTACCAGGTATAGGGCGCTCAACCGCTGGTGCCATTTTAGCCCAGGCTTTTAACATCAGTGCTCCTATCCTTGACGGTAATGTCAAAAGAGTCTTAATGCGACAACGCGCCATACCTGGATATCCTGGTAGCTCACAAAACCTCAAAAAGCTATGGGCGTTATCAGAAAAAATAACGCCTCTCAATGACGTGGACAGTTATACCCAAGGCATTATGGATTTAGGCGCTAATACCTGCACCAAGAAGGATCCCTACTGTGACCGGTGTCCGGTTCAAAAAGGATGTGTCGCTTTCGAAACAAATTGCCAACACCTTTACCCAGAAGCCAAGCCTAGTAAGAAAAAGCCAACTCGCCGATGTTTCTTTTCTGTTTTACTAAATGAGCGATCAGAGATTTTATTTGTCAAAAGACCAACTAAAGGGATATGGGGTGGTTTATGGTGCCTACCTGCTATGAGTTGCCCTGCCAACTTTAAAGTTAATGAATCCAATATATATGGCGATCTAGCTAAATTTAAAAAAATGGGTCGCCAGCATAAGCATGTTTTTACCCATTTTAATTTAGAATACAAACCTGTTATTATGTCACCCAAGAAAAATTTTGTTTTCAAAAATAGGGACATGCGGTGGCTAAAACCTAAAGACGCTTTAGGTTTAGGGTTACCGACCCCGATCAAAAAACTATTAGAAGGTGAGCTCTCTTGTCTAAAATGATATTTTGCCAAAAACTACAAATAGAAGCTTTATCCCTAGATAAACCGCCAATGCCTGGCGATCTTGGTCAGAAGATTTTTGAGAATATCAGTGCAAAAGCGTGGCAATCCTGGCTTGAGCGTCAAACCATGCTAATCAACGTGAATCTTTTAAGCTTAATCGATCCTAAAG
>CAYGPI010000117.1:0-5753 GCA_964351745.1 uncultured Francisellaceae bacterium | reverse complement strand
ATAATATGCGTTGACGGTATGAGGTAGCATATGCCACTCATTCTTATCAACAGGCTTGCTTAGCTTGTCGACATCTTCCTGGCTTTCAAAGATATTAGCCTGAAAAATGTTGCTTACTAAGCTATCTGCTTTAATGGTCATGGAAGAATAATCTTTAAAAGTTTCAGGGTAACCAATTTTTAACCCCATGGCTTCTAGCTTTTCTAAAGCCTTGGTTTTGGTTTGCGCCTGCATCCATGTATTGTTTTCAATGCTCTCTTTGAAAGCTAATTTTACAAATGATAATGTCTTCAACAAATGCTCTTTAGACTCTGGTAAAAAATGCTTGGCGGCATATGCCTCCCCTAATGATTCACCAAGGGCATGATCAACCAACCTCAACGCTCTTTTTTCACGGGGCTCTTGAGTTTCAAGACCTTTTAGTTTTTTGCCAAAGAAGTTAAATGCCTCTTGCTCAAACTCCTTTGGCAAATAGGAAGCAAAACTATTCAACACCTTAAATTTTAAGTATATTTTCCAGGTTTCGAGATCATGCTGCCCATAAATATCGTCAAACGCTTTAAAATAACTAGGTGTGGTCAAAATGATATGCTTAGCTTCTGAAAAATGTGCCTTATCAAGAAAAGTGAGCCATGCAAAATGCTTACTATAATCATCTTGGAGCTTTTGCAATGATATTTTATTGTAAGTTGCGACACTATCTCTTAAAGCCACTTTGTCCCAATGCGCCTGTGCTATTTTAGACTCCAACTCATAAATGATGGTGTCAGGAGAAGAAACATCAAGGTTTGCTAACTTGAATATATTTTGTATATATTGGCGATATGCTTGCTGATAAGCCACATATTTAGGATCCTTTAAAAGGTAATAATCACGACTAGGCATGCCTAACCCTGATTGCCCTGCATATAACGCATTGGCATCAAGAACTTTTGTATCATCACTAACACCTATCCCCACAGGAATAGGAACACCAAGCCAATGTAAAGAAGCCATTTCCTCTAATAGTTTTTCACGACTATCTATATTCGAAATGGCATCAAGCAACGGCTTAACTGGTTTCAAGCCTAAAGCTTCAATATTATCGGTCGCCATAAAGCTATGATACAAATCAAGCACTTGCCTAACTTTAGCAGATGGCTCGGCTTGCGAAGACAAATCTTGCATAATAACCTTAAGATCATCATCAACTTTTTCGCGAAGTTCAATCAAAGCTCCGTAATACTGTTTGTCTTCTGGTATTTTAAAATTATCTAACCATTGGCCGTTGACATGCTTAAACAGGTCGTCTTGGGGTCTTATCTTTGCATCAATATACGCGAGCGAATCAGGCCCTCTTTGCTGTTGTTCACTCATATAAAATTTCACTCCTACTATGACTGCAACGGTAGCAACGATAAACATTATCGACTTTGGTGCACTGGCTTTCATCTTTTCAGTCCTTGGGTTAATAGTTGCTATTGATGAAATGAGACATGCGACTTTCTCATATCGAGCCAATCATTCAACATAAATTTTATATCTAATGATATCAAATCAAACCACTCTTTACCCTCATGACTTGAGCATGCACCAAGTCCATCGTTTTCTTCCGGTAAGCAATATCAGCTCACCAGAGAGGCTCTGTCCCCCTCAAACTTCAGCCGACATGAATGCCTAGAAAAATTCTAAGCAGAAAAAACTATACTGTAAATTTACACAGAAAAATATCCTACTCGCCATCTATGGCGCTTTTTCGCATAACGAAGGCTTAATCAATCAAGAAAAGACATCTCTATCCGTTACATATAAGGGAGCTTGTCAAAGCAAGTGAGCCTTAAAAACAATAGACATGGCTATAAAGACAGATAATGAGAGGGAACTTTTTATTTGGATCTATGGTCCATAAATTGAACTACCGAAGGAGGAGTCATGAAATATATTTCTATCATCATAAGTACAGCCTTTATTATGGTCCTATCAGGCTGTGCAAGCTCTGAAGAAGGAAAATACCATCACAACCATTTTCCTAATCAACAGCATTACCTACAACAACATAACTAAGTTTATATAACCAGCTATGATGAAACATAGCTGGTTATTCTAAGCTTTAAGGTTGAAACTATATATATATATATATATATATATATATAGTGATGTCTTTTATCACTTTATCACGACTTAGATTTCAAGGCTAAATAGATGTAGGTATAAAAACATTACTTGTGAACATAAGGCTTTTTAGCACCAAGTTCCTTCTCTTGACCAGCTGTCAAATCTGATCCAGAGGCAGCCATAGGCTCAGCGCCTTCCCTAGATGCTTCAAAATTATGCAATAAAACCTTTTGATGGACGCTGTAACGCTTTGGCTTTGGTGCCTTCATGGCTTTAGGCAGACAGGAAATAAAGCTCTCGAGAACCTGCTCTAAGCTTGGCTCGTGCGCCTTATGACACAAACTTTTCAGCAATTCAAAATCATCGAGACCAATGCGGCTTTGAGTCGCTTCCCGGAGAATATCCACAATAATGCTCAGACAATTAACTGTATCTTGAATTTCATCTGAATCTTGTGGATTCATACTTAACGACAGCCAGGCTGTCTCAATTCGAGCCTCTAAGGCTGGAATGACGGTTTGAACAAGGCCCATAGAGGATCGATTGTGTGGACTAATAAAATAAAGCATAACAACTAACTGAAAAAGGAGGTGGATTTAAGGTATTCTACTAAAATAATCTACCAAAACAAAGTACTTTACTCAACTGTTCACATCATTTTATCGAAAACTGGAATATCAAAGGTGCCTCCATACACCAGAATTAAATCAACCGCTCCAAATGAATAGACTCGCTTTCTTCCCTACTAGATTGTGCCCGCCGATTCGTTTCACGTTGACATGACACTGCGTAATAACCCAACAAACCAATACTTGCAGCACCGACAACAACACCTGTGCTTAGAAAAAGTGATTGAGCACAATCATTGACATCAAAGGTAGGCGTCACATGAGGAATGTCTATTTGGGTATTCACAGATATATTTGCAAGACTATCTTTAAGAGCTTCTTGGTTAAACAAGGTTGCAAACAGCGCGTCTAGATTTAAAAAGTTAATCTCTGATGCTTTAGGTGCATTAATAACCTTAGAGAAATCTACTTCGGAGAAATCAAGATCGACCTTAACGGTAGGCTCAATATCAGGAACATCAACCTTTAAGCAATCCATCCCACGGCCTAATAAATAGAACGAGCCTGATATAGCACCAACAACTACTGAGGTGCCTAACATCAACACACTACTAAACGCTTCCTTAAGCTTATTCATATGAATCATCCATTTTTCATATTACGTAAGATTATTGGAGCATGCCCGCCCCATAGAAACAAGAGTCTCAAGAGACAGATGAGAAAAAAGCAATACCAAGTGATTTAGGCATCATCTTGAAACAAATCATATTAGGCTCTAAAATCAAGCTATAACTAGTTTGGATGACTTCATGATTGCTGATTACACTGCATCACCTCTATTGTTTGAAAGTTGCATCAACTTAATCAGTGAATGCTTCCCTGAATCTGGGATTAAAGCAACAGCAAAGAATGCCATCACCTACCAGGCAAGCTGGCCAGAGATATCCACGCCCTTTATTCATTACATTAATTCGCAACTTGTCGCTCACCTAGGAGTTTTAAAATATCATCTCATGATTGACGGCAAGCCTCTCAACGTGGCCGGCATTCATGGCGTTTGTGTCAAACCAACTTTTAGACGGCAAGGCATTTTCAAGATGCTTATGCGTGAAGCACTAGATTATATTAACCATCATTATGATGGCTCTTTGCTGTTCACAGATGAGCCGCATTACTATGAGCCTTTTGGATTTAGAGTGGTTGAAGAAAATGACTTCTTAATAGAAGACTTTCAAATTATACATATTTCAACAGATCTCCGAGCGCTCAATCTTGAGTCACCAGCAGACTTGGCGTTAATGCATCGTCTTCTCAATAAGCGCTCTGCTGTCTCTATGCTATTAGGGATTTGTGATGAGCATGTCCTTTTTACCTATGCTGCGCTGAATACGCCTGTTTTATATTCTGAAAAGCACAGATTGTTAATTTCATATACCGTAGACAATCAAACTTTATATCTCAAAGATCTTGTTTTTACCTCCCCACTTAGGCTTGAAACCGCCCTATCACTGATCCCTGAGTCATTCAATAAAGTCATCATACAATTTTGTCCTGATTTCTTTAGCTCAATTATCACAACACCCATTGCACCAAGTATAGAGTGCAAACTTATGGTATCTAAACAGCTAAAATTTGAAAGTGCAAACATTCGCTTTCCTGAACTGGCAAGGTGCTAAAGACCTAAGTTGCGGGAATTTAGAAATAACACGATATACATAACCATCTTATTTAGCTAGGCTACTATCAGCCAGATAGGCTTAGTCAAGCACCAATCAAATATCTATTGCTTGAGATGACCATGTTCAGAGGATTGAATAATTAAGCACAAATATAGCAACCAATTTAGAGAGAAAGAATTCAATGAAATCAGGCCCAAGCATCACTAATTCAACGGCATTAAGCACAAGCCCTTTTTTTGGCACTTCGCCTGCATTATCCTACAACTCTTTAAGTATTCTAGAGCATGCCAAGATAGATCATTTGGCACTGCAAATGCCTACTGATTCAATGACAGCTCACAAAGACAAACAAGATCATTTAAAAGAATTATCGTCTGCAACCCAAAAAGAATTTCAAGACAAATTAAACGCAATGTCTGCTGACATGCATAGCAGATCAAATCTAGGAACTCTTGCCAATACTCTTGGCAGAGGCGCTGCTAATCTTATCGATAAAGTCACGCAAGACCAAAGCAACATTAATTCAAAATATCAACTCAAAGCCTTCTCCGCTAAAAGTTGGTTATATGCTGCATACCGAACTTATCAAGGCATAACACCATTAGCCCATGCAGTTTATGAGAGAGATGCTCAGACTATTTTAGAATTAAGCAAGCACGAAGATATCAATGAGCCTTGCGCAAATGGTAAAACTCCATTAGATATATCTTTGGAAATGGCTAATGAAGGGGATGTGAATTTAGAGATCATTGAGTCAGTTTTAAGAGCTGGGGCAAAAACAAATGCTATTCACCTGCTAGACGCCATTCAATATGGGCAAACTCATATAGGAAAGCTGTTGCTTGAGTATGGTGTCAAGGTTGGACCTCGCGCTCTGAGCTATGCTATCTCGAGAGTATACGATAACACGCTTCTAGATGACATTATAAAAAAATGCGACAACTTATATCAGTGCGGCGACAATCATGATTTAAATGCTGCAGTTTGGGCTATGCGAAGAATGAACTATGGCGCTGTTTCAACTTTAATTGAAGCCGGCATCAATATAGAAGTAAGTTTTTCTGATGATTTCCATGGCATGCGAAACACTAAAATTCACTCGAATTTATTAGGTGCTTTTCTAGTTAGACGCCGTTACCACCTAGAAAAAAACAATGAATTCGATAATTACGATGCATTGATAGACACTTTATTCGACGCTGGATGCTCTCCAACAGATAATTTAGTCATTACAAAAAATTGTAATCATAACGAAGTCCGCATGTCATTATTTTCTCTTGCACTTCATACGGAAAATACTGCTCTTATTAAGAAATTCATTAAGAAAATGTTAAAAGATGGTGTCACTAAAGATGCTCTCTCTCATCAAGGACGTGCCGAGCTTCACTTTGCTATTAATACAAAAAATCAA
>CAYGPI010000116.1:0-5982 GCA_964351745.1 uncultured Francisellaceae bacterium | reverse complement strand
GTGTACTCATGCTCCAAATCTTTTAGAGCTACTTCAGCCTCACCTTCATGAGACTCAGGCTGGATAATTTTTGCTGTCTTTTTCTTTTCATCAACACTGATTAAAACACAGGCTTGACGATTGTCTAATAATAGAACACATGGCAAAACCAAATTAGAGATATCTTCTAATGATCTTCTCACAATCTGCGCTGACAACCCTGCACGATCTGCGGCACGAATAAATAATTCGGGAGTTAGTTTGTTGTCCAGTAAAGGCAAGCCTGCTATCAAAGTATCAGGAGAAAACGGGTTATGCTCTAAGCGAGTTAATATAACCAAGCATCCTAAAAGCGGATCATGAGCGACATGATGCGCTGGAGGAATATCCCACATATCTTCTTCAGGAATTTCAGAAACGGCTTCTACATGTGCTTGTTTATTTTCCTGCACAATGTTACCGACCACTTCTGTTACCTTAGATGTTTGACTATCTTCAGTTGGCTTTTTGCCTTTTTCCTTCTTACTCATCGGGTCTGATATCCTTTGATTCCAGATGTTTTAATAAATTCTTAAATTCATTTTCATTTTTTGGATCTATTTTTATTAATGTTTGATGCGCTTGGGTTACTCGCTCATGAAGATCTTTTTTAGTATCTTCACTAACAATCATTTCAAATGTCTTAGAGGCGCCAGCATTTTCGCTCATCATAAACAAGGGTACTATCCCTAAAATATCTAGCATCTTTTTTATGTCATGATTATTATAATAAACACTTGGCTTAGAGTGATAATGATCACTCCAATACATACCCAACTTGCCAATCATACCTAACATTGTGCTATCTAGATATGTTGTATCACATAAATCTAAATTCAATCTTTGACCTGAAAGTCCAGGCGCCAAAGAACTTAAGAATTGATCTAATGGACGACTATCAATGGCTCGCAACTCTCCCACTAACTTCAAAGTATGCCTGTTGTCTTCGATATGGTAATATATGCCTTTATCCATCATTAATCCTTATGTATCGTAAACAATGTAATATCATCAGGCAATGATCCTTCTATTTGGACATCGCACCTTTCTAACAATTCCATTGGCAAAGTAAAAGGATGCCCAGATTCCTTCAACAGCCTACTTTCTTGAGAATCCAAGTTATCACCATCAAGAAGCTCCATAATCCCATCTGAGAACATCATAAGAGAAAATTTATCAGGCAATTTAATCGTGTAAGATTCATAGACAGCCTCATCATAAATGCCTACAGCATATCCTTTGCCTTCCAAGAAATGAGCCTTTGTACCATCAAAAATAATTGGACTGGGATAATGCCCCCCAATCGCATAAGTTAATTGGTTTTTCTCAGTATCGATAACACCATAAATCATTGTCAAATACTTACCTAATTTAATTTTTAAGACTTCTTCACTAATAAGTTTTAATAGTTTCTCAGGCTGTAGAATCGTCCGATCTTGCGTCAACACCACCTGAGATAAACATTGACTCACTAAGCTTTTTAAAAAAACTGTGACAAAAGCAGATGAAGCTCCATGACCAGAAACATCAGCCACATAGAATCCAATGAGGTTATCTTGAATAGGAAAATAATCAACAAAATCTCCACTTAAGAAAAGTGATGGCATAATTTTATGCTGAAAAACATAATTACCAAATCGGTGCCGTTCGCTTGGCAGTATCTGCTGTTGAACATGTCGCCCGGCTTTTTGATCTTCTTCCAACTCCTGCAAACTAACTCTTAACTGGGTATTCGCAGTTTCAAGCTCCTCCCGATATGCTTTATTCTCCACAACTAATCTAGCACGCTCAAGAGCTTTACAGACTGAATGCTCTAAAACTGCCATATCTGTAATCGGCTTAACAATATAATCCCATGCACCTAAACGAAGTGCTTCAATCGCGTCATCCATGCCTCCAGCACCTGACACCATGATGACTGGCGTATCTGGTGATTCCTTTACAATTTGTTCTAAGAGTGTAAGGCCACTCATGCCTGGCATTTGCAAGTCGCTTAAAACCAAATCTGGCTTTTCAGCTCTAAAAATCTCTAGACCCTGCTCTCCGTTTTCAGCTTCAAGCATTTCAAAGCCACTGTCTTCTAGATATATCTTAATACTCTCTCGAAGCACAGGCTCATCATCAACTGTTAGTATTCGCCCATAAGCGCCACTCATATTTATTCTCCAAAGCCATCCTATGATTCGATAGCTTTATGCTCCTGTTCTCTATATATCGTTTGGAGAATAATATTCGGCACTGAAAAGATAAGCAGTTTTTAAGAAAAACAAGAAAAAGCCCCATGACTTAAATTTGAGTCAAGGGGCTTTTAAGAAGGTTTTGAGAATAATAAAATTAACCAGTCGTTAAATATACAGGTTAAGAAGCTCCAGAATCTGTCGCTTCTTCATCTAACCAGTCTGCATCTTCAAAGGGATCTGAGTCCTCAAACTCTTGAGGCATTTTACCATCAAAAGATACAAAAGCTCGTCGCTGAAGATAAGCATTCCTAACAAAAGCATACTCATCAATACCCACAGACTCTAGAACGGTTTCATTGCGTAACAAAGTAGCTCTGATATCTAGCAACTCAAGCGCTTTAGCTCCATATCGAAGATGATCGTCATCAACATAAGTCATCACCGAAAAAGCTGTGTCGACGACCATACCAACCGTATCTCTTACTGTTGACGGCCCTAGAAATGGTAAAACAACATAAACAGAATCATGAAGTCCCCAATGGAACAAGGTTTGACCGAAGTCTTCTCGTCTTTTAAGAAGGCCTAACTTATGAGAAAGATCAAAGAAACCACCTAAACCAATCGTAGAATTAATTAGCAAACGGCTCAAATCGTGAATAGCATAGCCAATTTTAAATTGAAGTAAATCATTGGCAATCGTTGGAACTGTATTTAAATTCCCAAAAATATTATGGATGCCCGTCTGTAATTCTCTAGGTGTGTAAGCGTAGTAGACATAAGCCACAGGCCTAACAATGCCTTTATCAACAGCTCGATTAAACCCATAAACTTCACGATTAAAACCTTCTAAAGGATCTAAGCGATGCGGGTTATCTTTAGCGCAACTGGCTAAAAAGAAAGTAATAATGCCTAAGCATAGGACACGACTTAGAGAATACCTCATGTTTAGCGCTCTTCCTTATAGCAGTTTTTGTCTAACAAAATCCATGATGTCTTTATATTATAAGATCATATTATTCTATTCACCAGAAACTAGAACATTATCTATTCAACTTAAAATTTGAGCAAAAAAAACCCCGTCATCAGACGGGGTTTTTAAAGTAACCAGTATTAAATTACCAGTTAACTTGAGCTCTAAGTCCAAATGCATTGATGTCAACATCTGTTTGCATAAATGGATTATTTACCGCAGCAAAGTTAATGCGTGAATAATTAGCCAATAAACGAACGTTGTCATTAACCCAATATGTTAGACCAAGCGTTGTACTGTGAGTATTACCAACGATGTCATTAACACCTTGAGCTGGTGTGTTTGCTCCAAGAATACCACCATTTGCAACAGGCGGTGCAACAGGAGCTGCAAAGTTAGGTAATGCCCATGGCACTGGTAACTGGTTAAATTCACGCTTATCTAACAATTTCACATAACTGTGACGTGCAGCAACTTCCCATGCACCTTTATGTGATTTTGGATGAACGCGACCAAATGTTCCACTAACAAAATCATACTCTTTAGTTTCGCCAGTTAAGACGTAAGAAGCAGTTAAGTAGAAACCGTAGTAGGTTAAGTCATCACCAGGATTTCTTGGATCATTCACAAGAGGGAATACACCTTCTCTTTCTACTGTGTTGTGAACGTATTCACCAGTCAGCATGAATGGTCCCCAACGACCTGCTAATTCAGCACCCCAAACTTGATAGTTTTGAACACTATTTGGTGGAATGTTTGTGAAAATAGTAGGCGATTGACGATTACGAACTTCAAGATTCGAGCCAAAGTTTACACGGTTAGCACTGTCATGAACGTTTTGGTAACGGTAAGACAAACCAGCGTGATAAACAGTGTAATCATCATGAACTGGTGAGAATGTCATACGACCACCAACCATGATTGGGTCACTACCTGGATCACTTCCGAATGGGCCAGCACCAGCAATAGCTAAAGGATTTGTCGATAGAACATCACCTGTTTGACGAGTACCTGCTCTAGGATGAACAATAGCACCAGCTAATGTAAACATGTCACCATGCCATTCAGCATAAGCACCAATACCTAGAGATGGAGAAAATGCTTCAATAGCATGAGCATTTTCCATAAATGTTGATACATTAGCGCTACCCCAGCCTTCTAAACTGAAAGGCACACCAACTTGACCTAATGCAATCCAAATATTTCTACAGCCATTGTAAGCTAAGAAAGCTTCACCAAAAGAAGCACCACCAAAATTACTTGTTGTATTAGACGCAGCATCAGTATGATCGATGTCTAACTTATAAACCCAATTGTTTCCAACGCCACCTTTCATAGTGACTCTTGCATTACGAATGTGTGAACCAGAAGGGAATTTAGTACGTTCGTTTTCACCACCTTCATACATTACTGTATCAATGTGTAAACGACCACCAAGCTTAAACCAATAGCCTTTGTCATCTAGCTCAAAGACTTCTAGACCACCGTTAGAATCAACGGTCATGCTAGCCGCAAAAGCGCTGCCCGATGCAACGGTACTAAGACCAGCTAAAGCCAGCGTAGCTAACTTTAGTCTATTAAATTTGCTCATTTACTATCTCTCCCGATTTTACTTTAAAGTAAGGCTTAATATGTCCACTGAGCACTATTGTAGGCAAACATACCACAGCAACTCCACAAAGGCATATAATACAAAATTCTTAACGCTTCATTAGCGAGTTGCAATACCAACGTATAACTGGCCAACGTCATGCAAACTGCATACATCCTATCAAAAGTTCTTACTTACTGACAAGTAAATTAGCCAAGCTAACTCGAATACAGAGAACATTTTGGCAAAATTTAAAACAATTGAATGTTTATAGCAAGAAATTAATAGCATTATTTCAATATTTTTTTCATCACCAGTTGTTGGTTAACGTTCCAAATGAAAAATGAGAACCCATTCTTCCAGCATCGAAGATAACTAACCCTTGCTATGAAAAAAAAATCATCTATAAAACTAGCAGGCCTATAAGCAATAACACCTGATGAATATGTTAGCTAATCTTCTGTAAACATTGTTGAGATATAACAATAAAATCATGTAAGACATCGAGCCTATTTATGTAAGTCGTGTGTAAAAACGGATTTAATTTTAAAAATGAAACTGTTAACTAATTAACTAATTATGTTTTTTCAGAATAAAACCAACTTTTACGTCCTAGTTGGGCCTCATCAACCTTTATAATATTTAACTCACTGTGTAACACCTGACCTGATTCAAGACTTAAAACCTTAAGCGTTGGTGAGTTGCTAGGATTAAGAACAACCCTATTCTGGCGCACTAAAACATCTGATACTGCCTCGACAAAAATATGTTCCCACTTTTTGGAATATTTTAGTTTACCTGCTAACCACATTGTTATTAATGTCCGCCCTTCTTGGTCATTAAAATAATGTGAAACAATAGCAAAATCACAAGCACTATGACTGACAATAAAAACTTGCAAAAGTGACCAACCATCACGAGGGAAAATCTCAGAAACTCTTCTCAAGATAAGTTCAACACCTGATATCCTACTTAAGTTTAAGACCCAAATCTCTCCTCGCTTGTTATAAAAGAAAATAACATCTACAAAAGAGGCTGATCTTGAATCGACGGCGATAAACTGCTCAGGTGCAAAATTTTTAAAATCACACTTTAAAAAAGTTAGTTTATGACCTGAAGTGACGTCAAAACATAAAAGATTTGCTTTGTCACCCAACTTGGCCAATTTTAAAACCATGACGCACCAACCTTGGTTTTGCAGCTTGACCACCATAGGTTTAGAG
>CAYGPI010000115.1:0-5984 GCA_964351745.1 uncultured Francisellaceae bacterium | reverse complement strand
AATCATTTGTGAAAATGGTTGGAATGCTTTCAAGACCAATAGAAATGAGCTTTTCCAATATCTCAAAACTTATTTCTTCATTAGCTGCTACGACAATTTCGCCAGTTTCTTCGTCAATCACGTCAATCGCTAAAACTTTGCCAACAAGATAATCTCTTGGTACTTTTAGCTTTTGCATACCAGCTTCTTCCATCTGCTTAATAGCACGAGCTGTGATACGTCTGCCTTCTTCTACTAAAATACTGCCATCAGGAAGTCTAATATTAAAAGTTGCTGTTTCACCTCTAAGTCTGGCTGGCACCAACTCTAAATAAAATTCACCATTCTCTACAGAGCAATTTGTTGTTTCAAAGAATGTGCTTAAGGTTTCTTGCGTTGATAAACCCAAAGCTCTTAATAAAATTGTAGCTGGAATTTTTCGACGTCTGTCTATGCGTACGAAAAGACAATCCTTTGGATCAAATTCAAAGTCTAACCAAGAACCACGGTATGGTATAACACGAGCAGAATGTAATAACTTTCCAGAAGAATGAGTTTTACCCTTATCATGATCATAAAAAACGCCAGGCGATCTGTGTAGCTGAGACACAACTACTCGCTCTGTACCGTTGATCACAAAAGTACCATTGTCTGTCATAAGCGGAATTTCGCCCATGTAGACTTCTTGCTCACGAATTTCTTTTACTGGTTTTGGATCACCTGAAGCTTCTTTATCATATATAAGAAGTCTTACCAAAACCCTGAGTGGGGCAGCATACGTAATACCACGTGACTGGCACTCTTTAACATCAAAGGTAGGAGTTCCTAAGCGATACCTTACAAACTCTAAAGCAGCATTACCAGAGAAACTACGTATAGGAAACACTGATTTAAAGGCTGATTGAAGGCCTATATCATCTAGATCATCGCCTTTTTTATGCTCTTGAAGAAAGCAATTTTTATAAGACTTTAACTGGATGTCCAGTAGAGGAGGAACCTCCATAGTTTCAAGTAATTTACCAAAATCAGCACGAGGACGTTTTTTCTCTGTATAAGATAGATCCATGGGGATTCGTCAGCTCCTAAAAATTGGACACCTGATTCATTTTATTAAAACTGTCAATCGAAAATTTCGATTTTATAAACACTTAGAATAAGCTTTTAACTTAATAATCAAAAAGAACACTCCCTCGCGCAACTTATTCGAATAGTTTGATAGATAAATTATAAATCACATAGCAAAAAAACCGGCGCTATTAAAACACCGGTTTTAAAAAAGGCAAAAATCTTGATTATGTTATCAGTTTGATTACTTAATCTCAACTTCAGCACCAGCTTCTTCAAGCTGCTTCTTAATATCAGCACTTTCGTCTTTAGAGACAGCTTCTTTAACAGGAGCTGGAGCACTTTCAACTAAAGCTTTAGCTTCTTTCAAGCCAAGACCTGTAATGCCACGAACAGCTTTAATGACGCTAACTTTGTTGGCACCGAAAGATTTCAGAACAACATCAAACTCAGTTTGCTCAGCAGCAGCTTCACCAGCAGCAGCAACAGCAGCCACAGCTACAGGAGCAGCAGCAGATATGCCTAGCTCGTCTTCCATTTTCTTAACTAACTCAACAGTTTCCATGATTGTTAAGTCTACGATTTGATCGTAAAGTGTTTGTACTTTCTCGGACATTTTAATTTCTCCAGATATATATAATTATTCAAGCCTAATAGTCGATTATGCTGCTTCGTTCTTTTCTTTCAAAGCATTCAAACCACGTGCAAGACTAACAGAAGGCTCTTGTAACAAGCGTGCCAAATTAGTTGCTGGCGCTAATAGCATTGCTGCTAATGATGAGAAGGCTTCATCACGTGAAGGTAATGAGGCAATCGCATCTAAGTGAGACGCATCATAAAATGATCCGGCTAAACTTAAGGCTTTAACTTCCAATTTTTTATTATCTTTAGCAAAGTTTTTGAATAAGCGTGCAGCAGCACCTGGCTCATTTTTGGCAAAACCAAAAACAAGTGGTCCTGTTAACGACTCATCCATACACTCAAAGTCACTGCCTTTAAGAGCACGTTTAGCTAAAGTATTTCTAATCACTCTTACGTAGACGCCTGATTCACGTGCGGTCTTTCTAAGATCTGTCATTTCAGTGACAGTAAGACCACGGTAATCAGCAACTACCAATGATATAGATTCGCTTGCAACATCTGAGATTTCTGCGACGATGGCTTGTTTATTTTGGTAACTTAATGCCAACTTGTCATCTCCTATGTGTATTACGCCCGAAGGCTTTACTGCGGCTCAAACTCAACCAGATAACTGGATTAGCCCTTACCGACTGCGTAGGTCGTTTTATCAATTAAGCCCTAAGGCGCCTACGGTCTTTGACGGCCGAAGAGAACAAACTCTTCGACAACTTCTTTATACCTTTAAAGCACTAATATCAACGGATAGTCCTGGGCCCATCGTAGATGAGACAACAACTTTCCTAAGATATAACCCTTTAGAGGTGCTTGGTTTTGCTTTACGCAAATCAACCAACAATTTAACTAAATTTTCTACCAAATGATTGCTTTCAAAACCAATTTTTCCAATTGTACAATGGATAATACCGGCCTTGTCAGTACGGTATGAAACCTGTCCTGATTTAGCGTTCTTAACTGCAGTTGCAACATCAGGAGTTACTGTACCAATTTTAGGGTTTGGCATAAGTCCTCGTGGACCTAAAACTCTACCTAATTGACCAACCAGTCTCATAGCATCAGGACTTGCAATCAAAACATCAAAATCGAACTTTTCATTAGATTTTGATTTTTCCTTAATAGATTCTGCTAAATCGTCAAAACCAACGATTTCAGCACCTGCTTCTTTAGCAGCATCTGCAGCAGCACCCTGAGCAAATACAGCAACTCGAACATCACGTCCGGAGCCATTAGGAAGCATCGTTGCGCCACGCACAACTTGATCAGATTTCTTAGGATCAACACCCAAGATAACAGAAGCGTCAATTGATTCTTTAAATTTTATAGAAGACAATTCTTTTAGGATGTTAAAAGCTTCTTCTGGCGCATATGTCTCGTGACGAGAAACTCGCTCACTTATGGCCTTCATTCGTTTAGATATAGCCATGATTAACCCTCAACCTCTAATCCCATGCTTCGCGCTGTGCCGGCAATCGTATTAACAGCTGCATCCATGTCAGCAGCAGTTAAATCTGCCATTTTAGTTGTAGCAATTTCTTCCAACTGTGCACGAGTCACTTTACCTACTTTCTGTGTATTAGGACGACCTGATCCTTTTGGAATTCCGGCAGCCTTAATAAGCAAGAATGCTGCTGGTGGTGTCTTAATGATGAAACTGAAGCTTCTATCACTGAAAACAGTAATGACTACAGGTAAAGGCAAGCCTTTTTCGTAAGACTGCGTTTGAGCATTAAAGGCCTTACAAAACTCCATGATGTTAACACCATGTTGACCTAAAGCAGGACCTACAGGTGGGCTAGGGTTAGCTTCACCAGCTTTGACCTGTAACTTGATAAATGCATTAATTTTCTTAGCCATAATTTCCTCTAATTGGGTCCAGTCGCTTTATTCAAGCTCCCCAATAATAATGCTAGGTTTTTTCTACTTGTCCAAAATCTAACTCTACAGGTGTAGAGCGACCAAAAATGAGAACAGCTACTCGTAAGCGACTCTTTTCATAATTGACCTCTTCAACGACACCATTGAAATCAGCAAATGGTCCTTCATTAACTCGGACCTCTTCGCCTGGTTCAAATAGTGTTTTCGGTTTAGGTTTCTCTGAGCCCTCTTGGATTCTATCCATGATAGCCATTGCTTCTTTCTCAGAAATCGGAGCTGGCCTATCACTAGTGCCACCAATAAAACCTAAAACGCGTGTTGTTCTACGAACAACATGCCAAGTTTCTTCATTCATAACCATATGAACCAAGACATAACCTGGAAAAAACTTACGCTCGCTCTTGCGCTTTTGACCACTTCTAATCTCAACAACTTCTTCTGTCGGAACTAGAATCTCGCCAAATTTATCTTCAAGATGATTATTTTCAATATTTTCTAGCAGATTTTTAACAACACGTGATTCGAAACCAACCATGGCTTGGATAACGTACCACCGTTTCTTTTCTTCGGCTTCCATAAAACTCTAAGCCCCTAATCCGGTAAACCAACCAATGAGTCTTATTAAAATGCCATCAATTCCCCACAAGAATAAACCAACAACAGTCACCATCAATAAGACGATACCTGTCATTTGCATGGTCTCTTGACGCTTAGGCCAAACGACCTTTCTAGCTTCAAGCTTTGACTCTTGTACAAACTTAATGAATTTTTTGCCATGCGTTGTTGATGCCGCTGAAAAAGCAGCCACACCAAACATAACGATCATGGTGATCACTCTAAGCAGCGTAGATTTATCTGAGAAGTAATAATTCCCGAAAAAACTTGCAGCAACAATAAGAAGTGCTAATCCCCAAAGTAGGGCATTCATCATCCCTCCCAGGGATTTACTAGTATGGTTCATTTTTGTTTACAACACGATGCGTTAAATATCTGGCAGGCCAGGAGGGAATCGAACCCCCAACCTACGGTTTTGGAGACCGTCGCTCTGCCAATTGAGCTACTGGCCTTACACAAACGAGAAGCCAGGAGACCTGGCTTACTCGTTACGATGAACGCTGCGTTATTATTCAATGATTTTTGAAACAACACCAGCACCCACTGTTCTTCCACCTTCACGAATAGCAAACTTTAAGCCTTCTTCCATCGCGATTGGGTTAATTAGTGTTACTTTAACAGTTACGTTATCACCAGGCATGACCATTTCTTGATCAATATGGACTTCACCAGTTACGTCAGTCGTACGGAAGTAGAACTGTGGACGATAGCCAGGGAAGAAAGGAGTGTGACGACCACCCTCATCTTTTGATAAAACATAAATTTCAGCTTCAAATTTGGTATGAGGCTTGATTGAACCAGGTTTAGCTAATACTTGACCACGCTCAACGTCTTCACGCTTAATACCACGAACCAAAATACCAACGTTATCGCCCGCTTGACCTTCTTTAAGAAGTTTACGGAACATCTCAACACCAGTTACTGTTGTTTTTGTTGTATCTTTAATACCAACAATCTCAACTTCTTCACCGACTTTAATGATACCAGCTTCGATACGACCAGTTACAACAGTACCGCGACCAGATATAGAGAAAACGTCTTCAACTGGTAAAATGAAAGGCTTATCTAAAGCACGCTCTGGTAATGGGAAGTATTCATCCATTGCGTCCATTAGTCTGAGTATGCATGGCTCACCGATATCACTTGTATCACCTTCAAGCGCTTTAAGTGCTGATCCAGTTACAAAAGGAATATCATCGCCAGGGAAATCGTAACTAGTTAATAGTTCACGGATTTCCATTTCAACCAATTCTAATAATTCTTCGTCGTCAACCATATCCGCTTTGTTCATGAAAACAACGATATGAGGCACACCAACCTGACGCGCAAGCAAAATGTGCTCACGTGTTTGTGGCATAGGGCCATCAGCAGCTGACACAACAAGAATCGCGCCATCCATTTGAGCAGCACCGGTAATCATGTTTTTCACATAATCAGCATGTCCTGGACAATCAACATGCGCGTAATGGCGTGTATCTGATTCATATTCAACATGAGAGGTTGCGATGGTAATACCACGCTCACGCTCTTCAGGGGCTTTGTCGATATTTGCAAAATCAACTTTCTCTGCTTTACCTAACGCAGCTAAAACTTTAGTAATTGCTGCAGTTGTTGTAGTTTTACCATGGTCAACGTGGCCAATTGTGCCTACATTTATATGTGGCTTAGTACGTTCAAATTCAGCCATTATATAGCTCCCTAAAGTACGCTAGCATTGCTAGCCTTGATTAAATAAAATTCTTACCCAAAAATCTGGAGCCCACAACCGGATTTGAACCGGTGACCTCTTCCTTACCAAGGAAGTGCTCTAC
>CAYGPI010000114.1:0-6050 GCA_964351745.1 uncultured Francisellaceae bacterium | reverse complement strand
ACATGAACCAGGCGACTTGGATCGGCTTTCATCGTGGCAGAGACCGTAGGGGTCGGTGTTGTAAGGTTGTTTGACTCCGGCACCCAATCGTTGGACGTAGAAGAAGGCATCTCACTTGAAAATGACGACTCGCCCTCTTCGCTCTGTGCGCTGCTTTGTGTTGGCGCGACCTGCGACTTATGCTCTTCAGTCCACTGCCCCCATAAAGTTGCACCGATAAAAATTAAGGCAATACCAAGAAATACCCGAATATTGGTTGAGTCCATCATTGTGCTTTTTTCCTCATTGGAACAGGATCGTAACCACCCTTACAAAGTGGCTGACAACGTATTAGTCTTTTAAGAACTAGCCAGCAGGCCAACCCTGTGGGCAAGTCATTAAAAGCATCTATGGCAAACTGTGAGCAGGAAGGCATAAATCGGCAGCTTGGGCCTAGTATTGGACTGACAAGCAGCTGATATCCTTTTAGCAAAAAGATTACAGTTGACTTACAAATTTGGCGCACTTTTTCCACTCTTTCAAAAGAACCTTGCTCAGGAACGTATTGTCATTTGTGTCTGCCCCATATTTAGCTAACACAACAATGTCGGCGCCATCCAACTCTGTTTGAGTTCGAAAGCTTTCCCGAATTAATCTTCTTACGCGGTTTCTTTGCACGGAAAGAGAGATTTTCTTTTTGCTAAGCACAACACCTAGCCGAGCCTTATTGAGGCCATTTGGCCGAACTAATAACACAAAGGCGCCTGATGAAAATTTCTTAGCATTTTCAAACACATGGCGATAATCTTGCTGTGTTAAGAGTCGGCTTTTGCGAGTAAATTTCAAGTGGTTACCAGCTGGCATTAGGCCCGTCTAATTGATTATTTTTTAGTTCCACCGATAGGAGCTAATCTTTTACGGCCCTTTTTTCTTCTATTTTTCAATATGTTGCGGCCGTTCTTTGTTTTTAAGCGCTCTCTAAAGCCATGCGTTCTAGCTCTTGTTAGTTTGCTTTTTCTTTGTAATGTTCTTTTCATTTGGCACCTAGAAATCTAGTTAAGTGAATACAAATCCCACTGGATGAGGCGAATAACTATAGGGCAAGAAGGGTTAAAGATCAACATGTATGAAATTAATAATATTTTATATATATATTCTTATGTATTGATCTATGATTATTATTAGCAAAGCTGTTGCCTGTTTGTATCACCTTTATCTGTTTTAAAATCAAATAGATAGATCTAAATTTACCCTGGGTAAAAGAGGGCATAAAAGGCTTGGTATTCTGGGGACAAATTTCGTCTTTTAAGATATTCGCGAAAAGGCGTCCCTTTATCCCCATGTTTTAATCAATTTTTCCACAAACATTTCTCCTATTACTGGTTAAGACCTTATGTTTTACAAGACATTTTCTCTTTTGGAATGGAGAAGGTTTTCGCGCTAATAAAAATTAATAATATTATATATTTTTATATCTTATGATGATTATTAGGGGCGATTTTTTTGTTTGTAACTAATATTTATCTTTTATTATTAATGGCTTGCATATATTTAACATTGGGGGCTTTCGGCGTTTAGCCTGGTGGATAATATGTGGGTAAAGCTGTTGTTGTTAAAAATTGTTAGTAATACCCAATCTTATGCTCAAGAAAAGTTAATTTTATCAACAGCTTTAACACACATGAAAGATAAACTTAGACAGCCATCTTATTATAAATAAAGATCTATTTATTTAAACTTATGATTATTATAAGCATCAGTTTTTCTGTGCATAAACCATTAATATTATTAGATATCAATTCCTTAAATCATTCTAACCTTATGGAGAAAGGGCATTAAGCACATAGGGCAATTTGTGGATAACTAGGTCTTTCGTTTTTAATGTGGAGAAGTAAGAGAGTTGTACACTAGCTCGTTGCCACTTGATAACAAGCTATTCACAATTTCCTGTGGATAAATAGTTCTAGCTTACTGAAAATTCAGTGTGGATAACTTTGGCCAGGAGGTATAAACTACTCAGCCAGTCGATTGTAAATTCGTTAAAATATTGTGACTTAATCAATGGTTCTTTCATTCTCTAAGCGCCATGTATAAAAAAAAATAGTCAGCGATCGGGTTAATTTTTTATAAACAATTTTTTACACCGCACCTCAGCTAGTTAGTTCTTAACTTGTGAGCTTGGTGTAGTTCTAGGGGGCATCTAGTATCGTGGATCTATCTTTATGGCAACAGTGTTTGCAACGTCTAAAAGATGAAGTTGCTCAAGGCGCATTCAATCAATGGTTAAGCCCGTTGCAAGCCGAGGCCAGCTCTCATGGTTTAACCTTGTGGGCGCCTAATCAATATGTTTTAGACGGGGTGACCCAAGATTTTTTGAGCAGAATTAGCCAAATTCTAACCGAGCTCAATCAAGGGAAAGCAATGCGGGTCATGGTCGGCATTGGTGAGAGAGAGCCTGCCGCCCAAGAAACAGAAGCGCCGAAAACAGCACCTCAGACCAATAGTGTCGCGCCACTCCATCAAAACAATTTAAATCCTTCGTTTGTTTTTGATAGCTTTGTTGTCGGAAAGTCTAATCAGCTTGCAGAGGCAGCAGCAGAGCAGGTGGCAGCTAACCCGGGCGGCGCTTATAATCCGTTGTTTTTATATGGTGGCGTGGGTCTTGGCAAAACACATCTTATGCATGCGATAGGCAATAAAATCTTAAGTAAAAAGAAAAACGGCAAGGTTGTGTATTTGCATTCAGAGCGCTTTGTTGCAGATATGGTTAAGGCATTACAAAGCAATACAATTAATGACTTTAAAAAATTCTATAGATCCGTTGATGCACTTTTAATCGATGATATTCAATTTTTTGCGGGCAAAGAGCGATCTCAAGAAGAGTTTTTCCATACATTTAATGCTTTGCTAGAAGGGCAGCAGCAAATTATCTTAACCTCTGATCGTTATCCTAAAGAGATCGGTGGCATTGAAGAGCGCCTAAAATCTCGGTTTGGCTCAGGGTTGACCGTTGCGGTTGAGCCGCCTGAACTTGAAACGAGAGTCGCCATCTTGATGAGCAAAGCAGAACAAAGCCAAGTTGACTTGCCTCATGAGGTAGCCTTTTTCATCGCCAAGCGCATTCGCTCTAATGTCAGAGAGCTAGAAGGGGCCTTGAAAAGAGTCATCGCAAATGCTCAATTTACAGGGAGCGCGATTACCCTAGATTTTGTTCAAGAAGCATTGAAAGATATTCTTGCGATACAAGATAAATTAGTGACCATTGATAACATCTTAAAAACAGTGGCCGAATATTTTAAAGTAAAAGTTGCAGATTTACTTGGAAAAAGACGTTCTCGCTCAGTGGCAAGACCTCGTCAAATAGCCATGACCTTGTGCAAAGAGTTGACGAATCGAAGCTTGCCTGAAATTGGAGATGCGATTGGCGGAAGAGATCACACAACCGTGATACACGCATGCCGGACCATTAAACGCTTAAGAGAAAGCGACCCGGATATTAGCGAGGATTATTCAAACCTTAGAAGAACACTTTCAACATGATAGGTTTTCAGATATCAAGAGAAGAGCTTTTAAAACCTTGTGTGAGAGTTTTGGGGGCGGTTGAGCGCAAGCAAACTTTGCCAATTTTGGGCAATGTGTTGCTCGTCGTTAAAAATCAGCTACTTTCTATTTCAGGAACAGATCTTGAGATAGAGGTTGTGGCTAGAGTGCCATTGATTGAGCCTGCCCAAGAGGGAGCCATTACGGTCCCCGCAAGAAAATTAGTTGATATTTGCAAAGCGTTGCCAGAGAAAGCTTCTATTGTTTTTAAAGCACAAGATGAATTTAAAGCTAAGCTGCAAGCAGGAAAGAGCCGCTTTACTTTGGCTTGTTTGCCTTCTAAAGATTTTCCCGTCATGGATGAGGGGCCTGGGAAGTTAGAATTTTCTTTGAATCAAAATGATCTTAGAATTTTACTTGATAGTGTTTCCTACTCGATGGCGCAGCAAGATTCTCGTTATTATTTAAACGGCATGTTGTTCGATATTCTTGGTGGACAGTTTAGAGTCGTCGCGGCAGACGGTCACCGTTTAGCGATGGCCACCATTGCCCATGGATGCGATTTCTTGAAACCCACATCCATCATTATTCCCAGAAAGGCTGTCATGGAAATGCAGCGCTTATTTGCCGAGGGGCAAGAAGAGGTTGGTGTTGTCATTGGTGACAACCACTTGAGCACGATGATCCCTCAGTTTAGCTTTACGACGAAATTAATTGATGGCGCATTTCCAGACTTTAGAAAAGTGTTGCCTAAAGGGGAAGGGCAGGTCGCGATTGTTGAGCGTGAAACCTTAAAGCAAGCATTGGTTCGGATCGCTGTTTTGTTAAACAATAAACGCCAAGGTGTCGGCTTGGTTTTTAGTGAGAACAAACTTCAAATCGTTGCGAATAATTCAGAGCGTGACGAGGGTGAGGATGAACTTGAAATTAGCTATAGCGCTTCAGCCGTAGAAATAGGCTTTAATGTTCACTACTTGCTTGAGTACCTAACACACATGAAGTGCCAAACCATAAAGATTTCTTTAGGCAAGCCAGAGGATAGCGTTCTTTTTGAACCAAACACACAAGAGGGTGGTCGGCTTTCTGAGCTTTACGTTGTGATGCCAATGCGGCTATAGCCAATGCCAATAAAAAAAATCATAACTAAAGATTTTAGAAACCTCAGTAGCGTCCAAATTAACCCTGGTCCTCACTTTAATGTTTTGTTGGGGTGTAACGGCAGCGGTAAAACAAGTGTTCTTGAGGCGCTCTACGTGCTTGCCTATGGCCGAAGCTTTAGAAGCCCAAAGCTGGCTGCTGCAATACAGTATAAAAGAGATCACTTCCTAAGTTGCGCCCAAGTTAGCTCAGAAAACTCACCAACTTACAGCCTGGGCCTGATGAAAGGGAGCGCCAGTAGAGTTACAGCCAAACTCTCAGGAAAGAAAGTTAGCTCGCTGCTAGATCTTACTACCCACCTCCCAGCACTGTTTATATCTCCAGATAGCTTTTCTCTGCTTGTCGACGGCCCAGATAGAAGACGAAAATTTATCGATTGGGGAGCTTTTCACTGTGAAGATGGGTTTAGTGCAGCGTGGCAAAGGTTTTCTCAAATATTAAAGCAGCGCAATGCTTCTTTAAAAAATGGAAGAGTTAATGATTTAAAAGCTTGGGATCACGACTGGGTAAAGTCCTCAGAAGAAATAACTCGATTCAGGAAATCTTACCTAAAGAAGCTAATGCCTTGTTTTAAAAAGGTTTTTAATGAGATATGCCCCCAGGACGGACTCTCTATTAGTTTTTGGCAAGGATGGCCAGATAGTGATAATTTTGAAGATACAATTTTGAAACTCAGATCTCAGGAGATGAGGGTGGGGCACTGCTTGTCTGGTCCACAAAGAGCTGATCTGCAAATCAACCTACATGACTATCCAGCCGCACACCTCCTTTCTAGAGGCCAACAGAAAATGCTTGTTTGTGCTCTGTATTTGGCTCAAGGCATGGTTTTAACCCAATCGCTAAACAAGGAGTGCGTATACTTGGTAGATGATCTAAGCTCTGAGCTTGATGTTTTGCATAGAGCGAAATTTCTTCAACAGCTTCACGAGATCGGCGCTCAATCATTTATAACTGGTGTCGAGAGCTCGCTTGTCTTGCCTTTGCTAGAAGAGTTTTCGTGCAAAATTTATGGAGTAGACTCTGGTGTTGTTCTAGAAAGGCAGTAGTCGTCTCCTTTCTCTTAAAGTTATCCTTGTTATCCACATATTGATCCACATTTTTTTCCTTTATAACCCTGGCTCTGGTTCTGGCTAAGAACATTTCTGTGCTAGCCCTCTGTTGGTGGCTTAGGCTTATTTGTCCCATGTTTTGTTGGCTATGTTCCACGTGAAACATCCTAACCCTAAGGTTTGCTGGCAATGTTCCACGTGAAACATCCAACCCCTAAGGCTTGCTGGCAATGTTCCACGTGAAACATCCTAGCCCCAAGGCTTGATGGCTATGTTCCACGTGAAACATCCAAACCCTAAGGCTTGCTGGCAATGTTCCACGTG
>CAYGPI010000113.1:0-6117 GCA_964351745.1 uncultured Francisellaceae bacterium | reverse complement strand
CATTTTACACATAAGATAATCAATATTCACCATTCCTTTTTGCCAGCGTTTAAGGGGGCAGATCCCTATACGCAAGCGCATGACAAGGGCGTTAAACTCATTGGAGCGACGGCACATTTCGCCACCGAAGATCTTGATATGGGACCAATCATTAACCAAGATGTGGCGCCAGTGACTCATCGCATGACAGCTTCACATCTTAAAGAGCTTGGTAAGGACATTGAGCGTCGTGTTTTAGCAGACTCAGTTAAATGGTTTTTAGAAGATAGAATTATTGTTCATGACAATAAAACTATTGTTTTTAACTAGGGTGCGTATGCCTAAAATAAATTTGCCCCTATCTAATATCATGCTTGTTTTTAGTTTTTTATTTTTCACCGTAGTCGCTCATGCTGATCTTCAAGCTGATTATCAACGCTTAGAGCAAGATAATCATATTATTCATATTGTTAAAGTAGATCCATCTCAATTTAGTATCAAGTTAGTAAGTAGTTCTGAGCCTACCTTAAAGAGAGAGACCTTATTGCAGCTGGCTCATCGTGAAAAGGCAAGTATCGCTATCAATGCAGGATTTTTTGGTATTGGTCAAAATAATCAGGCTTACCCTTCAGGGGTTTTTAAGGTCAATGGAAAGTGGGTATCTGGCTCATCGATACCCAGGGCTGCTTTAGGATGGAGCTCTAAGGAGATCATCTTTGATAATATTATTGTTAAGCCCGAGCTTCATGGTTATAAGGCCCAGGGGCAGCGCTCTTCTCATGAGTCCTGGGAAAAGATGACTTATGTCGTTGGTGGTGCTCCACTCTTGATAGCTCGTGGAAATATCATCAAAGATTATAAGCATGAAAAAATTAGAAAAGAGGGGTTTATTTCTGAGCCACACGCAAGAACAGCGCTTGGCTTGACTGAACAAGGTCTGTGGGTTTTGGTTGTGGCGGAGCAGCGGTTTGAGTTTAAAAGCGGTATTTTTGACTTGAAGTTTGCCACCGATTATATTCAACAAAAAAGGCCATTAAAGAGTTATGAATTTAAAAATGCTTTTGAAATCACGGCGCCAGGGTTAACGCTACCTGAACTTGCCCGGCTAATGAAGGAGCAGGGTTGTGAATGGGCCATTAATCTTGATGGTGGCGGTTCGACAGGGCTTTTTTATGATGGAAAAATATTGACTAAAATTTTTAATCATATGGCAGATTTGCAGCATGGTTTTTCAAGAAAAATTCATAATGCCATCGTCTTTGTGTCACGCGACCATCAATCTAATGTTGATGATCGCATGAATGATTGATTAAGCAGCAGTCGCGCTTCTTGAAAGAGACATCGTAGGCTTCTTTGTTTTAGCTGCCTGTTTTTCTTCTTTTAAAGCTTCTTCAGCATAAGCTTCTTCAAACGTGACTTGTGCATCTTTAACATCTTCTTGAACGAAGCCTACAAGCTGATTGATTCGTTTCATGGCCGGCTCTACAAGATCTAGCCTGCGTTGTTTATTTTCAACATGAGTATGACGCCTTTTAAGCATTTCTGCCTCAGCTAAAAGGACTTGCGCTTGTTGCTCAAGTGCCTTGAATTGTTGCTCGCCAGCTTGAATACCTGCTAGTCTATTGTCATCGCTATAATAAGTTGTTTCATCATCGATGGTGAGATCATCACGAATACCTGCTGCAAACTCATTAAGCATCATCATATCTAATGAGAGATTCCATAATTTTTTCTCGATGGCAACATAACCATTTCTAAGGCTATTAAGCTTAGAGAAATCATTATCACGGAGCCAATTTTTCATGACTTCAGGGATTTGTGATGTTTTGTATTGGTCACGTCCTTTGATTCTTTCACGCAGATGGTTAATCGCTTGAGTTAGAGGTGTCGCAATCACTTGGGCTTGCTTTTCAGCCCAGCGGCTTAAAGTTGCTCTTTCGACATGCATCAGCTCAAAGCTCATAGCACCTTCCTTTGCTTCAAATTGAACTTCTTCATATGATATTTTTCCAAGCGCAGCAGTGTCGACAGGGATCACATGTGTTGGCAAGTAGCGTTGGGCAGCTTGCTTGGCTCTTTTTCTAGAAGATCCAGCAGCATACGCCTGAGCAGTTTCTTTAACTTCATCCAGCGCTAAACCTGCACCCAAAGCAATGGCAGCTAAAGGTAATGAGCCGATTGGAGCGCTTGCAGCAGCCACGCCTAATGAAGCTCGCTTTACTTTTTTGATACCGGAGGTCACAGCTTGCTCACTCACAATGGAGGCAGCTTCTGCAATCCCTTCAACCAAAGCTTCTTTGAGGTAGCCATCAAGTTTTAATTGAAGCTCTGCTTTGTAGTAGTTTAAAACTTCAGATAGACCTAGTTGATCTTCAAGCTCAACATCAAGGTTAGGCACAGAGCCAGAGTTCCTTCGAATATCTTTAGAGTCTAATAGATCGGTTAAATTTGAATCAGCCGTTTCATTGGCGAAAGTCTTTTCAATATAGTCTTCAATCTGTGCTTGTGTGTAATTGTTGGCAGCCATTAAAGCAGCTGTCGTTGCTCTTTTAACAGAAAGATTTGAAATTTGATCAATAAGCATGTTGGCAATGGTGCGCTCTAAATAGGTACGAAGAGGACCGGCAAGTTGCTTAGCGCCAAAAGGTAAATTATTGATAAAGTCATCAATAGAATAGCCTGTTGCTGAGCGCATTAAATTATTTAAAACTGGCGAGTTTCTATAGTAGATATCAACGATTTGATCTGTGCCACGCACTTTACCATAACGCTCTTTATCACCATATAAAGCTTGTTGTAACTTGTCAGCAACGAGTTGGCTTGCTTTGTCGCCAATAGCTTCAATACCGCTCTCGACTTTGCTGTCAATAAAATAGGATTTAGCGTAAGAAGCTGCGCTATAGGCAGCTTTAGAAGCATAGCCAGCTGCGTCTGTCGCGTAAGTCCATAATGTGTTTAAGTAGCGCATATTGCCTCTTTCGAATTTCAGATTATCTTCTCTTTTAATAGAGAGATAGATTTAAGTTACAGCTAATATACCAAATAAGTAGTTGGGTTGCTTGCTTTTGGAGTTGGTTTCAGATAACAGGGAAGTTAAGCCGATAGTTGGTCATTTTGAGGTTAACGGACAACCAATTTGATAATCGTAAGCATCATTCGTGAATATACACTTAAGGTTGTATGATAATGATCTCAAAAAAAAGCCTCATGATGAGGCCGTATTTTATATTTCACAATGGCATGGATTAAAAGACGTAAGTCGCGGTCAGGGTCGTTGTTGTGTCAGTATGGTTTTGATTGATACCGGTGGCGGGTAATTTTGCATTGTACTCAATGAGATAGCTTAGCTTCATCGAGACTTTGTCCCAAACTTTTGCTTTAATGGCACTAGTTGCTTTTGTTTTTTGGACATTGTCACCATAATCATGGGAGATCTGCTGAGTAAAGGCTGCGGATTCGGTCAAGGCAAATTGGAAGTTAGTCCCTACATGGGCAACAAAACTGTCTTGGTGTAGTTTTGATTGATCAAGACTTGTGGTGCGACTGTGCCGAGCTCCAGGACCGCCTTCTAAGTTCCAGGTTATTTGATTGGTATCAATGAGTTTGCGGCCATAGCCTATTGATTCCGAAAACTCATAATCGAAGGCAGAAAACTTATCTTTAACAGCGTCAAATTCAGTAAAAATGTAATCTCGGTTGGTTAAGTTAAATTTCAAGTTATCAAGAAAAGCATATTTCTCAGCTGATTTAATTCTATCTCGAGTTGTGGTGTCTCTGTTAACGTCGACTAAAGACGCCACAGATGCTGTGTTATGCCAAGCTTGGTTTTCAAACTGGTTTGTGAATCTGCTATCGAAGTGCGTATTATGGGTGTTTCCACGGTTTAAAAGAAACCCAAGTTCTACCTCGTTGCTCCAAGGATTTGAGTCATTGGCAAAAGAAGGTGCTGTGCTCATCGCACTCATAAAGGCGATCAATATTAGTTTTTTCATTTGATTTTCTTCCATACTGCTTATTGGAATAGTTATTTAGCAAAGTTATTATGGCTTAGTGAGAGGCTGAGTATTTAGCCATAGACTGTTTCTGAGTACAAGCAAGCCTGTTAGCTACCCAAGTTTGGAGTTAGGAAGGTAATTTTTCGTGACGAAACTTTAGGTATCGAGATCCTTAATGGCAATGAGTAATTGCTCTTCCAGAGATTTCAGTTGTTTTCTTGAATAGGTACTGTTGTTGATAAGCAAGCTGAAGATAAGTGGCTCGCCAGCATGATTGAGCGTATAGCCAGCTAGAGCAGAATGTCCTGTCAGTGTGCCAGTTTTTGCAAAGATGTTTGAGTTCAAATCAAAGCTGCGTAATCTTTTCTTTAAAGTGCCATTTTGGCCAGATTGACTCAACCCCTCTTTAAATATTGAAAAGAACTCATCGTGATAAAAAGCTTGTAATAGACGATTGATTTGATGAGCACTCACTAAGTTATATTGGGATAACCCAGAGCCATCTTTGAGAGAGAGCTCATGAGGTGGAATGCCTACTTCCTTCATGAGTGTGTGTGTCATAATTTTTGAACCTTCATGAAAAGAGCCAACACCATGCTTTTGAAAACTCATAGCCTTTAACAGACTCTCGGCATAAAGATTGTTACTGTGTTGCAAGATCTCGTTTAACAGCTCTGATAGAGGCTGCGAGAGATGGACTTCTTGGACTGGAAGCTGAGCTTTGGCAAATTTGACTTGGCCTTTCAATGCTATTCCTTCTTGCATAAGAAGGTGAGAAATGACATGAGCCATGAAATGATGCAAATCTTTATTAGCCACAGAAAGATAACTTGAGTGGGTTTGGATCGGCCAACATCCAGAGAATTCAAAATGATTTGCTTGTTGTTTGATATCAAAGGAGCAGTCTTTGGCTTGTTCGTGAGATACAGTGACAATTTTAGACGTTATCGTGACAGGTACTGCTGAAGGACTTTCAAAGCTAATTTGAGCTGCTTTCTCTAAGCTTAAAGCTGGGGTTATTTTAAATTTTAAGGCATTGTTTTCAAAACTTAAACCTGACACAGGTGGCGCATATCCCCAATCAAAATCTTCCCAAGTCCAGCCTGGCGCATAAACATGGCCGGTGAAGCCAGAGGTATCTAAAATAAAATCGCCATCAATTTTTTGGATCCCTTTTTGACGAAGGGTAAAGATAAGATTCTTGTAGTCTTGTAAAGTGAGAGAGGGATCTCCTTCAAAGATAATAGCCACATCAGAGTGAAGCGTCTTTTTTTTAATCGATTTTTTATAATGAAGTTGAGTTTTGAACTGAAAATTTGGGCCTAGATTTTTTAAAGCTGCAAAACTTGTAAATAATTTTGTGGTGCTAGCGGGATGAAAAGTATTGAAAGCGTTGACTTGAATTAGACTTTGGGACGACTTGGGCGCATAAACCTCAAGTCCTATTAATGCGTGAGATTGATGTTGAGCAAGCAGGTTTTGAATAGGCTCTAAGCGGTTGGCTTGCACTGAGGCAGCCCAGATGAAATTGGCTAGGAAAATAAAAATGATACGCTTGAGCATAACAAAGAGCCCTTTTGAAGGATGAACTTCAAAGGATAATATTTTTAGTTTTGCAGGGCAAATCTAAAGGTGTCCTTCGGCGTGAGATAGCTTACGATTAGGTAAGTAACTATAGCAGAGAGACTGACGTAGAGCCCACAGGCATATACCTGATGAAAGGTGTCTTGCATCCATTGCGCTATCATTAAGGCGGTTCCGCCAAAGATGGCGATCGCGACGCCCCAAGCAAAAGATATGCCTCTGTATCGAATAAGCGTTGGAAATTCATTTTGTACAATGGCCATCATCGGACCTGATAGCCATGCGTTAGTGATAGCATAGATGCTTACCCCTATGATAAGCGCTGGCATGCTCCCCGTCGAAGCAAGCATATAAATGCATGGGAAGCTGATAGCCGTGGCAAGCAGCCCGGATCTATAAAGTTTATGAGGGCTTATATAGTCTGCTATGTAACCCGAAATGGGGATCCCAATAGAAACAGCAAGCTGGCTGCATAGTGCTATGAGCGTCGCCTTTGACAGGCTATAACCCATTCATTTATTCAAAAAAATCACAAAATAGACATTACCAATATAAACAA
>CAYGPI010000112.1:0-6250 GCA_964351745.1 uncultured Francisellaceae bacterium | reverse complement strand
TCAATCAGACTGTTTTGTTAAAAGGGGTGAATGATTCTGGTCCGACCCTGGTTACCCTTTCTAAAAAGCTATTTGAAGCAGGCATCCTGCCTTATTACATACACCTTTTAGACAAAGTTTCAGGCAGCAGCCATTTTGATCTGACTCAAGATAGGATTGAATCCATCATCAAGCACCTGCATATAAATCTACCTGGCTTTTTAGTCCCCCGTCTAGTCTATGAAGCTCCAGGTAAATCTTACAAAATGCCTGTTGATCTCTCTTTTCTTTAAGCATATCAATCGCTTTGACATCAACCGTAAGAAATAACCACAAATAAAATTCAAGTCCTTTATTGTATGAGCGATAACGATAGAGATGATGGAGTCATATCATTGGTTAGCTGGAGATAATAGCAGGTGAGAATCAAAGGGCCTATTGGGTTGGAGCATACACAAATCGAGCAAGATACCAGTCAGTATTTTCTTGATTTCAATGTGGCGCTCATTCGTGATTGGTTAAATGAATTACCACATGGAAACTTTGGTGTTATCGCAAAAACCTTATATGATTTTATCCTTGAGTTCAACCGCACTGAAGTAGAAACTAAAGCTCGCTTTGAAGCAGCAGAATTGCTATTGCCTCATATCCATACTCTATTGTTAAATATGGATGAGCACTTCCTGCAAGATCTAAACTTACCATCAGATAAAAAGCGTAAAATCGGCTTATTGATGACAGCCATTAGTCTTGCTCTATGTGACAGCTATAAAAGAATTATTGAGGAAGCAGGTCAGCGCTTAAGGCATCACAAAACTATCATGATAGAGTCACTCCATCGCTTATCCGCTCTCTATCTTGATGTGCTCTACAGAAATTACCAGCGCTATCGCTCACCACCAGCACGTCTGTGGTTTGAGTTCCATACTCTTTACCAATATGCTCTTAAAATGAAGCTATCAACAAAAGAAGCTCAACTTTACGAGGCACTATTTTCACGCCATTTAACCATAGAGCATGTTTACAAACATGCTCTTTTGTTAACTTGTGCAAATCCGTTTAGTCTACGTCAAGCAGAGCTATTCAAGCTTAATTTCGCCTTAGAAGCATGGGCACCACTTTTAAAATTTGTGCCTTTTTCCTCAGCTAATCATGATATCTATCTTGTCGACCCAAGCCAAGATCTTCCGCCGTACTCTGCTCATTTAGATAATCAAAAGGGATCGAATTGTTTTCATTTAAATATGGAGATGATCCTTCATCGATTCGAAAAATTGACTCAATATCCTGGCACAAATAACCAAGCGCAAGCCCTTAGTGAATGTGAGAGAAACTTGCCAATCCATCTCGTTAGAATTCTTCGAAGCACCTGGTCACAAGTTGGAGAAAGGGGGGCTGACAGAGTTGAGCAGATGGGTCGCCTTCAAGTGACTTTAGGCATTCAGTCCATTTTTAATGTACTCAATGTTAACGGAGATGCTTGTGTCACTCCAATAGACGATTCATCAAGCGATACTGAAGAAATTGTATTTGATAGTCTGCCTTTATCTGAGCCTTCGCCTTCGGTGCATCCGGAAACCTCGTTTGAGTTTATTGAAACAACTCTGATTAATATAAGCCCAACTGGTTTATGCCTTGAATTTGATGAGCCTTATCCTTTTGAAATGAAAACAGGACAACTCATTGGTATACAACTTAACCGTGAACATCCTCATGATTTAAGCATTGGCGCACTGCGCTGGATTAAGAAAACGAGCCAACATAAAGCAAGATGTGGCATCAAAATAATGAGCCCTTATGCTAAGCCATTATTAGCGACCATTGGCGAAAATAATCACCATACCTTCAAAACTTTGTGGATACCTCAAGAAACAAACGTTCATCCATTTTTTACTTTAGTCGCTCCCTTATTACCCTTCAAAAGTAGCTCGACAATTTACGTTTCTTATCAAGAAAAACAATATCCTTTGTTTTTAGAGAATATTGTTGATAGCGCATCTAACTTTAATCAATTTAAACTACGCGCCAAAGATGCCAATGCTCTGCCCTTTTTACATACAAACCAAACACAATCTATGGATGATTTATGGGGCACCTTAAACTTTTAAATATTGATGTTAATCAACAAGATAAGTCAAAAATGAGTTGGGAAGCTTTATCTTGTCTTCAACTTCCTGTATACTAAAGTTATGCATCTTAAGAGCGGAGTGAAAGAGCGATGAACACCTCTCAATTCAATCTGGATAGATTAAGAGCCCAGTTGAAAAATCATCAGGATGATCCTGATAAACAACTCGAGATTTTTGAGCAGTTTTGTGAGAACAATCAAATTAAGCCCGAAGGCCCGTTCCCAAAAACTCAGCAAGAGCTTATTGAGCTCCAACAACGTGGCATGGCTCCCCAACTAGAAAATGTTCTAGAAACCTATCTGGGCATCAATGGTATTTTAGAAGAGCACGGCCTAAGTAAGGGTATTGATAATACGCTCGATCAAAAACAAAGAGACTATAGAGGAGACGCTCCCCAAGCTGATCCTCACTTAAATGATGCTAAAAACGCGTCTCCAGATGCTGACAACTCCAACTGGCCACCTAAACCTAAAAGTTCTCAATGGCCACCCAAACCATAAATCTCTTATTTCACTTGAAGTAACTCATCCCAATGCGTCGTATATTGGGATGTTTTGCTCTCTTGCTTCATGCGCCATGATGTTGAAAAACCCTCAGAAGCTAAATGCAGCGTTTTTCGAACAAATTGTTGATTACACTCATCTAATGCACTCATTAACTTTCTACGCTTAGCAATATCAATGCGTGTTATCATATCTTCTTGTCCACTCGCATCATGTTTTAAATCTAAAAGTATGACGCCTACTTTCTTATACAAATAATCTTTTTTATAAATTAATCTTAAACCCTGGATCGCCGCTTTAATAAGCATAATACTATCATCTGTCTCAACAGGGAGCTGCATAACCATTGATTGGCTATACTGCTTTTGATTTAAATGATGTGCGCTTGTTTGAATAAAGATCAAAAGACTTCTGGTTAAAGATCCCTGATTGCGTAATTTTTCAGAAGCTCTTGCTGTAAAATTTGTCAACGCTTCACGCAAGACATTAAACTCTGTTGCCCTTACGGCAAACGAGCGAGAGACTCTAATTTGCTTTCGCTGAGATACTTGCTCGAGAGGCAAGCAAGAAAAACCTTGCAACTCTAAAACAACCCTAGCTAAAACGATATTAAATTGTTGTTTGATATATCGGTAATCTTGCGTTGCCAAATCATAAGCGGTTTGAATGCCTTTTGATCTTAACTGTTGCGCCCAGCGTGGCCCAACCCCCCAAATGTCTTGTACAGATAAAACCTGAAGTTTTTGTAGCCTAGCAGGCTCTTCCAAATAAAAACGCCCTCTAAAGAAGGGGTTTTTCTTAGCATGAAGACCTGCCACTTTGGCTAATGTTTTTGTAGCACCTATACCAACAGATACCGGGATCCCAGTCCAACGCCAAATGGTCTCTTTAATCTCTGACATATACTGGTTCAAATCAAAAGACTCAAAACCCTTAAGATTAAGAAAAACCTCATCAACAGAATAAATTTCATAGTCTGGGGAGAATTGGCATAAAATCGACATCACGCGGCGCGACATATCACCGTACAAAGCATAATTAGATGATAGGACGGTGACACTATGGCTATCGACGAGCTCCCTAAACTCAAATAGCGGTGCCCCCATTCGGATCCCCAGACGCTTAGCCTCATTAGAGCGTGCTACAGCACAACCATCATTATTAGATAAGACAACCACAGGCTTACCTTCTAACGAAGGGTTAAAAACCCGCTCACAGGACACATAGAAATTGTTGCAGTCAATCAGCGCAAAAGGACCATCACGCATCTTTCATCCCTTATCATTTTTTTTTGTGCGATTAGATAAAGAATAGCTTAAATATGAATTTTGTACAATAATTATTAGAAGTCATTGGTAAGAAGAAGCGAGGCCTTTTAATTTAAGCTCTAGGCCGAGGGCGCTTTGTAGGTAAAACTGGCTCAGGGTAGGCATCTTCTAAGTCTAACATCCAATCTCCGTTAGAAAACATAGTGAACTCTATGCTACCTTCATCGCCAGCTAGATGAACCCAGTCTTCGGCGATAACAATCTTAGGATCAAGCTCATCATAATCAACATCATCTGGCGATCTATGACTTAAGGCTTTCAAATAATCTAAAGTGTTTTTTGACGAATCAACGCCGCCCACGGGAATTATAGTGACCTGCTCTTCGTCGTGGCCCGCTTGATCAATTTTGCATAAAAGTTTACTTAGGGCAGCATCAACACTACGTTGAAGGGCTTGGGCTGATGCATCTAAATCAACAGGGGAGTAATGATAAGCCCCTATAGGCACGCCATTTATCGACGCTACGAATAAAAAACAAGGAGAAAGTCTGGCATAAAATCCTTTAAAAGACTCTCCAGGCAGGTAAACTCTTATTTCCTCATCCATGATGCAATCTAGCTCTTCTTTATCAATACCTTTAATCATTCAATTTAAAGCGCCCTATTTATTTTTAATTAAGTACACATCCTAACACATAAGTATGCCTGCTTAACCTCTAAAGCAGCCGTTCATCTAGTCGCGGCCAACGTTCAAGCTCTCGAGCTGAAATTTTGTTACAGAGGACATAAATGCCTTCTGAAGGGCTCTTAGCGTGATTGGCCATCGACGGTGGATACATAAGCAAGTAACCGGCCTGCTTTGATTTAAGAGGCTGATTGTCAATGGTGCCGATTTCCTGGTTTTTTTTAACATAACTCAAATGCTTTAAATCTGAGTTAAATTGTAAATGCCCACCTCTATTTAACTCATGATGCGACAAGGTATAAATAGGTCCAACATCCAATGGCTTAGCATTGTGCCATGATGCAGCGCTTAAAGTCTTCAACATTAAGGCATATCCCAATGTGGTTTGGTAAAGCTCAAAACCTCTATCACCCAGCTCAACTGTCACACCCATTTTCTGCTTTGAGACCATATAAGCACTACAGGTCGCTGCTCGCTCTGGCAAAGGATTTGTGATGATTGGCATTTGCGGCATAAGCCACCTGGCCCATTGATAAACCTTAGGATGAAAGGGGAAAATAAAAAAAGGACTGTGCGTTGGCTCTACCGTTTGATGAAAATCGATACAAACGTCATAATCATCTAAAACTTGCCTCAAATCCCCAATCCTTCTTTCTTCTGAATTTTTAGGAGTACCATCAAAATCATACAGCCGATTTAAATCTGTATCGATAAAACGCTCATTAGCTAAATAAGCAGGCTTATTAGCAAGAATAAGAACAATCGCATGCTTTAATTGAAAAACATTATCTAAAAGACTTTGCAAAAATTGATTAAAAACGCCCAACCCTGCCCATTCGTTACCATGGGTTATCGCGATAAAAGCAAATTTTTCTTGAGAAGCGACTTGAGCTGGCATAATAGTAAAGCAATCTTGATTAGGCTCACTAACTTCATATACCCCACCGATCTTCACTTGATTCACTCTTTCATAAAACCAATTCAGTTCGCGCTCTCTTAAAACTAAAGAAGTCTTCTCATCTAACATCACGGCTCTTTCTCACCTCTCAAGCTTCTGAATCTACCTAACAAAAATTTAGTTTAACGATAATCTCTATAAATATCGATATGAAGCTTCCGGTAAATATGAGAAAATACCTGCCATTTGATGAAAGGGGTAACATACAATGGACAAAGCAACCTTAAAAGACATCATGGATCGCCTAAGCTGCACAGGCAAAGGCATTCTCGCAGCAGATGAAAGCACACCAACTATTACAAAACGCTTTCAAACAATCAATCTTGTGTGCACACAAGAAAGCAGAAGAGCTTACCGTGAATGCTTACTAACGACACCTCAACTAGAAGATTACATTTCTGGTGTTATTTTATTTGAAGAGACTCTTGCTCAATCTACCCACGAAGGGCTTGCCTTCCCTAAATTACTTAAACAAAAAGGGATCGTCGCTGGTATTAAAGTGGATAAAGGTCTTGTTCCCTTAGATGACGAACTAGATGAAAAATTTACCCAGGGTCTAGAAGGTCTCACTGAGCGTCTTTCAACCTACAAAGAGCAAGGCGCTGAATTCGCTAAGTGGCGTGCTGTCTATCAAATTACATCGCAAACACCATCAGAGTCTCTTATCAATAAAAATGCTGAAAATTTAGCGAAATATGCATTTGCTTGCCAAAGCATGAACATCGTTC
>CAYGPI010000111.1:0-6410 GCA_964351745.1 uncultured Francisellaceae bacterium | reverse complement strand
CAATATGAGCGATGACATTACCAGCAATTGGCAAGGAAAAAATATTGGGTGGCGACGTCTCATTTTTCATTTGAGCATTTAGCTCGTCAACGGCCCGAGCCCCGGCACCAGATACGGCCTGATAGGTTGCCACATTAATTCGAGTAATCTGGGCTTCTCGATGCAATGGATTGAGCGCGACAACCATTTGGATCGTTGAGCAGTTTGGATTAGCAATGATTCCTTTTTTACGCCAGTTTAAGATTTCTTGAGGATTCACTTCTGGAACAACCAAAGGCACATCAGGATCCAGTCGATAGACTGAGGTATTATCAATCACTAAGCACTGCTCCATCACAGCTTTAGGCACATAAGCCTCTGAAACGCTCCCACCAGCTGAGAAAAAAGCAATGTCTGCCTGCTTAAAATCAAAATCACTTAAATCTTGAACAAGATAGGTTTGATCTTCATATTGATATGCTTGACCAACGGATCGTGCACTAGCTAATAAAAATAGTTGCTTGATAGGAAATTTCTTTTGCGCCAAAATACTCAGCAATGTCTGCCCAACAAGACCTGTCGCCCCAACAATAGCTACGTTCACACCACCGCTCATGATTGCCTCGCTAATAATTGTGAAACAACAGCATCACCCATGGCAGAGCATCCGATCACAGACATGCCCTTTTGTTGTATATCAGGCGTTCTCAAACCTTGCTCCAAAACACGATGGATAGCCTCTTCAAGAGCATCAGCTTGATCCATCTGAGAAAAACTGTATCTTAGCATCATACTTAAAGATAAAAATAAAGCTAAAGGATTAGCTTTATCTTCACCTGCAATGTCAGGGGCAGAACCATGCACAGGCTCATACAATCCAAACTGCTTGGTGTTCAATGAGGCTGATGGCAACATGCCTATCGAGCCCGTTAATTGAGCGGCGCAATCAGATAAAATATCACCAAACATATTCCCTGTCACGATCACATCAAACTGCTTTGGATCTTTAACAAGCTGCATCGCTGCATTATCCACATACATATGGCTTAAGTTGACGTCAGGGTGATCACTTAATGTTTGCGTGACAACGTCGCGCCATAATTTCGAAACCTCAAGCACATTCGCTTTGTCAACAGAGCATAATTTCCCTTGACGTGTCTTGGCGATGCGCACAGCAACTTCAGTAATACGCTTTATCTCTTCATCCGAATAAACCATCGTATTAAAGCCAGACCTTTGACCGCCTTCTTCTTTTATGCCACGAGGTTCACCAAAATAAATACCTCCCGTTAACTCTCGAACAATCATGATGTTTAAGCCAGAAACAATCTCTGGTTTAAGGCTAGAAGCTGAAACAAGTTGTGGATACAAGATTGCAGGTCTTAAATTTGCGAAGAGATCAAAAGCTTTTCGTATGCCCAGCAGTCCTTTTTCTGGTCTTTGAGCCATGGCCAGCTCATCCCACTTAGGGCCTCCAACAGCAGCCAGTAGCAGACCATCACTGGCTTTGGCCAGCTCGATGGTTTCCTCTGGCAAAGGACTTCCTTTGAGATCAATCGCATGCCCACCAATCAAACCTTCTTCACACTCATAATCTTCTCCAAAAATTTGTGTCAAGGCTTGTAAGACTTTTCTAGCCTGAGCCATGATTTCAGGCCCAATACCGTCTCCTGGTAAACAGAGTATTTTTTTTGTCATCCTATGCCCCTATCAAACAACCAATCATATTTTTTCTTGTACTCTGCCTCAAAAGTTGCAATTTTATCGGCTAACAATAAAGTCTCGGCAATATCGTCTAAACCACTAAGCAACTTTTTCTTAACTTGAGGCTCTATGTCAAAAGAAAACGTCTGATGACCCACAACCGTTTGGTTGTCCAAATCAATCGCCAAGGTATCTCCTTCATGCGCTTGAATGTCTTGAACCAAAGCTTCGATGTCTTGGCTTTTTAAGGTGATTGGCAAAATGCCATTTTTAATACTGTTGTTGTAAAAAATATCGGCGAAACTTGGCGCTATAATGACTTTAAAACCATATTCTAACAATCCCCATGGCGCGTGCTCTCTTGAAGAGCCACAACCAAAATTTTCACCCGTCACCAGGATACTTGCTCCTTGGTATCTAGGTTGATTAAGTGAAAAATCTGGATTCTTGCGGCGTTTGCTGCAATCCATCCCTGACTCGCCCTTATCTAGATACCGCCATTCATCAAATATAAAATCGCCATAACCTGTTCTTTTGATCGATTTCAAAAACTGCTTTGGCATAATGGCATCTGTATCAATATTGGCCATCATTAAAGGAGCAGGAAGCCCTACATGCGTTTTAAATGGTTTCATAGATAATCCCTCACATCAACAAAATGACCGGCGCAAGCGCTCAAAGCTGCCGTAGCTGGGGAGCATAGATGAGTGCGCCCCCCTTTACCTTGTCGCCCTTCAAAATTGCGATTGGATGTGGAAGCACAATGCTCTTTCGGCTCTAATTTATCCGGGTTCATGGCCAGACACATCGAGCATCCTGGATGCCGCCACTCAAAGCCAGCTTCAAGAAAAATTTGATCTAACCCCTCTTCTTCAGCTTGCCTTTTTATTAAGCCAGAACCTGGTACAACCATCGCTTGTTTTATAGACTTAGCCACCTTCTTGCCACGAATAAGACTCGCCGCAATACGTAAATCTTCAATACGACTATTTGTGCATGAACCTATAAACACTCGATCTAAACCAATCGTATCAAGTGATTGACCTGGTTTTAGCCCCATATACGCCAAGGCACGCAGAATATGTTCTTTTTGGCTTGCAGTTGTCGCTTGGTCTGGGGAAGGAATTTTACCATCGATGTCAAGAACCATTTCAGGCGAAGTCCCCCATGTCACTTGAGGTTTTAAGCGTGAAATATCTAACGTCACCTCTTTATCAAAGGTAGCTTTAGCGTCTGATTTCAGATCCTGCCAAGCATGCACTGCTTTTTGCCACATCTCACCCTTTGGTGCAAAGGGTTTATTTTTCACATAGTCAATCGTTGTTTGATCGACAGCGATTAAACCACATCTTGCCCCCGCTTCAATGGTCATATTACAAATAGTCATGCGCTCTTCCATGCTCAGACTAGACACCACTTCCCCGGTATACTCAATGGCATAAGTTGTACCACCAGCTGTGCCAATTTGACCAATCAGTGCTAAAATTAAATCCTTTGCAAAAATACCTTTAGGTCGCTGTCCTTGAAAATGGACGCGCATATTTTTAAGTTTATTTTGCTTTAAACATTGTGTAGCTAAGACGTGCTCAACTTCAGATGTACCAATCCCCATGGCGATAGATGCAAAAGCACCGTGAGTTGAGGTATGAGAATCGCCACAAACAATGGTCATGCCCGGCAAAGTAATCCCCTGCTCGGGGCCGATGATGTGAACAATCCCTTGCCTGATATCTCCCATACCAAATTCAAGAATGTGATTTTTTCTGCAATTAGTATCTAAGGTCTCAATCTGAATTTTTGAAACTTTGTCTTTAATATCTGAAAGACCATCTGTTGGGACATTGTGATCAGGAACTGCGACGTTAGAAGCCGGGGATCTAACTGCACGCCCTGCTAGCTCTAAACCTTCGAAGGCCTGTGGAGATGTCACTTCGTGAAGTAACTGATTATCAATATAAATAAGTGAGCTGCCGTCATCAAAAGATGTCACGACATGTGCTTGCCAAAGCTTGTCATACAGCGTTAAGTTAGTCATTATCAATTCCTTCTAAAGAGATCCATCAACCACAGCGCCAAGTTTTATTGAGCGTAAAGGATAGCTATGCTTTAAGCAACATCACCAGCATCATGACAAAGCCAATCAAAATTAAAGCTAAAATGCCCATTGAAGCAAAACTTTTGGTTAAGTTCTCCTTTGAAACAACTTCTGGGTTCTCTTTGATAACTCTATAGATACGCCAAACGATAAAAGCACACAGTAACCCAAAACTTAGACTTACTAACCAATGTGTTGGTCCCATAAACAAACCTCTCTTTTTTTCAATCCACTATCGCTGGTGATTTTTCATGATTCAAGTTCATACAACAAGAACCATCAACGTTTACTAGCTTTATATGCAGTATTGAAGCCCGCTAAGGTCACCCAAGTCAAGAAAACAGCATAAAATAGTCCTTTGGTCCAATAGGCACGCGATAGTCAACTAGATAACATGAGGGATATTTACTGTCATTATTGGTGCAAAATCATGAATACTCTTATTGCTGATAATTTGGATTTAGAGGTTTGGGAAGGATGGGTTGGTGATACTCACTCTGTCGCAGCAACATGGCATAGAGCTTCTCTTAAAGCTCACTGCGGCTTTCAGTTGTTTAGTACCTGGAATGGTTGCTTTACACTCATGCTCCTTCAAGAAGGTACTTGGTCGACTCCTGTGGATAAAACACGTGATCCACTTAAAGTTAGACAAGCTATGATTCGATATATGTCACAACAGATAGAAGCCTTGAATCGAACAGGGTTATACACTGATCTGTTAGCAGATTCGTTTACACAGGCCCATCGTCAAGTTAATCAGTGGCTAAATGAGCAAGCGAAAATGTCTGATTGGTTCAATCAATATAAATAGGAGCACTTAAGATGGGTTTATTTGACAAAGCAAAAGAAAAAGCGCTTGAAGCTAAAAAAATGGCAGAATCTACAGCCAGGGAAGCTAGAGAAAAAGCTGAGCAAGCCGCTGGTGACGCCAAAGATAAAGCTCAAAAAATGAAAGCCGAATCTGATGAAAAGGCAAAAGTGAAAGCCCAGGCGAGCGCCGATCAAAAAAGCAAAGGTTTGTTCAATGCTGAGCTCGAAACCATGACGGCATCCATGAAAAGCATAGACGCGGATTCAAAAGAGATGGCTGAGAAAGCCAAACAAATTTCTAAACATGTCGATATTGTGCTTGATACAATCAGAAAAATTGAAAAAGAAACACTTAGCATGACTCAAAGCCAAGAAAAAGAAACTGCCAAGCAGGTTGAAGCAAAAGCACAAGAGGCGAAAGAAGCAGCTCCTGTTGAGCCAGAGCCTCAAGAAGACAAGGACGCATAACCTCTACGTCCTAACCATTCAGTTGTGAGCTCCTCATGACATTAATCTGTGGGAGCCATCTTTTAAATCAAGAACAAGCTGGCAGGCTCCCTGATGATAGATCATAGGGAGCCAAATATTTACCAGGTGGCTTTGACACCCACGTAAGCTGATATCTGCCCATCTGTATTTAGAGATACATTGGTATTGATATGAGCCACTTGGGCCAATGAAGTTTGTGCTGAAATTTGACCTACGGGTTGATTGTCTGCAAAAGTAACCCCCAGCTCAATATTACCGTGTGAATTGGATATGATGAATTTATCATCTTGCCCACCAGAGACGAGATCTCGCTGGAAGCAAATATTTGATATAGGAAACATCTAAAACTCCTTGATGTATGAATACTATAAAAAAATTATGACAAGTGCTCAATAACGCCAAGTCGATGATGAATATGATCAACCACGATATCATGCTCTTGAAAATAACTATCACCAAGTAACCCATCAGACTCAAATTCATCAGGTAGATCAACCACATAAAAGGATTCCTCAGATAAAGCTGAGCCTTTATTGATGGCCAAATATTGGCATTGATAGTTCTGATGATCTGCGCATGGCACGGTATTACCTGCTTTACTTTGCTTTACAATTGAATGTGTCGATGCTGTGTCAAAGACAACATTCAAAGTTTGATGGCCATTCTCCAAATGAAAATGGATCCCCTCCTTATCTATGTGTAATGGATACCATTGAACTTTGGCCTCAACAGGGTATTCATGACTACACCATTTTACCAAACCATCTTTACGAGCATAGTGTAAGACACCATGCTCGCGAAATAAGCCTAATCCTATTGTGTTTTCAGGCAAGTCCGGTTTAGAATTTGCTGATAAAACAAGTCCCCATTCATGAGTCTCATTGATGGTAATGTTTTTAAACAAAAAATCATTCAAACCAATATCTTGATTCTTAACTTGCCTTGAATACTTTTTCTCACCCGTCAAATCTGTCGACTCTAAAAGTGCATTATCTTTGCCTTTTGACAATAATTCATACATTTCCGCATTAACTGTCAATGCGTGAGACATCCCAAGATCAACTAGAAATGGTAAATATTTTCCCAAAACTTTAACTTGAGTTAAAGGAAGGTTAAACCTGCCAGTTTGTAAAGGAAAAGTCACACACTCAGCATGAAGATAACTGCTAAGACTTAAGGATCCTAGCAAACAAATAATCTTTATATTATTTTTTATATTCATATCAGTTCCTAGGACAAAATTTGCTTTATTCGAGTTTGTGACAGACCATTGATATATAAAAAACTTACAATGGCCGTGTACATTTCTTTGATAGATTGACAATACACAGAA
>CAYGPI010000110.1:0-6523 GCA_964351745.1 uncultured Francisellaceae bacterium | reverse complement strand
GACTTATATGTTAATGCAAAAATTAAAGCAAGCCTTATTAAGATGGCTATCTTTGATGCGGAAGATCCAGAAAGTTGGTCGGTGAAATTTGAAACTAAAGACGGCAAGGTATATATAACAGGAACAGTTGATAGTGCCGCCACAGAAGAAAAAATCCTTGAAGGCATTAAAAGTATCAAGGGTGTTAAAAAAATTCAAAATGACCTGGATTCTTAAAATATAATTTAATGTGGTTCACCATTTATCAGCGTGAGCCACATACTTTACATGTGTTTCAAAGTATTCATTTAGTTTCCATCTATCTATAAAAGTCCAATTAATACCTGCCATTAGCTTGAATATGGTTGTGTCTCCTTTTTAAATTTTAAATAAACAGTCTTTCGATGAGAGCGAAACTCAACTAAGTCGACAGGCGGCACGACCATATTTTGGATAGCGACTTAGTTTTGAGAGAAATACATAATGGGAGTTGAGATTTTTTATCTAAATAGTTTAGGTTTTATCACTATTGATGTCATGTGTTTAGATGAAAGGATCTTCCTCATAGCCCTTCAATTGTCAAGATTCAATGTGAGATGTCTCAGTTTGGAGAAAGTTGTCTAAAATTAAAGAAGTTCCATTGAGTTTAAGTGTGATATGAGCTGGATAAAAAATTTCCTTTTTGGCGTATGTTTCATCGCGACAAGTTCAGCTTATGCGCAAGATATTGTCATTCTTGGTCTCTTTAAAAATAAAGTGGTGATTAAGAAAGACGGCAAGAGAATGGTTTTAAAAACAGGGGATGTTACACCTGATGGTTTAGAAGTTCACTCGGTCAACTCTAAACAGGCAGTGATTAGCCTTCATGGAAAAAAAGATTTTTATGAGTTGGGCATGCAGATTAGCGCTTCCTTTGCACCACCTCAATTAGCCACAGTTAAAATTCCTCGAGATGATCATGGCATGTATCGCGTGAAGGGTAAAATTAATCAAATGCCCATAGATTTTTTAGTCGATACGGGGGCCAGTATGCTTGCCTTAAATGCCAATCAAGCTAAAGCTTTGGGGATCCCTTATAAAGAAGGGCAGCTCACGATGGTTGAAACAGCTTCAGGACAAGCGCCTGCATATAGAGTTCAATTAAATAAAGTGTCATTAGGCCAGATAGAGATTAAAAATGTTGACGCATTGATCGTTGATGGCAGCTCCCCTAAAGAAGCCTTGCTTGGTATGTCATTTCTTAAGCATCTTGAAATGGAGAACTCATCATCCGTGATGATGCTTCAGCAGAGATTTTAGATTTGTTTAAATGGATAGCATTGAGTGCCCAACTAAAAGAGATGAGCCCCAATATAACTGATAGCCAGCTTAAATTAATCTATCTGTGGCCACATGGTAATGTGGATCTTCGCTGATATTTATCTCAACTAAGTTGCCAGCGGTTTTGAGTAATTTTTTGCATTCCGGACTGAGATGAATTAGATGCAAGTTTTTGCCTTGCTTGAGATAACGCTCGGCAACCGTGTCAATAGCTTCTAAACCTGAATGATCGAAGACCCTTGTGTATCTAAAATCAATGATCACTTCTTGTGGATCCTCTTTCGGATTGAATAAGGCCATAAAACTTTGTTTTGATCCAAAAAACAAGGGACCATGAAGCTCATAAACTAAGCTTTTGGTTTCATTCAAATATTTCTTTGCATCTAACTGACAAGAAGCTCGCCAAGCGAACACAAGAGCGGAAACAATCACCCCAATCACGACAGCGATAGCTAAGTCAGCATAAACAGTGATCCCAGACACTAGAATAAGAACAAACGCATCTGATTTGGGTATTTTCTTTAATATTCTAAAACTAGACCATTCAAAGGTACCAAGCACGACCATAAACATCACGCCAATAAGAGCTGCTACTGGAATGATTTCAATAATCATATAACCAAAAAGAATGAATCCTAATAAGAATAGAGCAGCGGATATGCCTGATAAACGCCCGAGACCACCAGAGTTAATGTTGATCATACTTTGACCAATCATCGCACATCCACCCATACCACCGAAAAAGCCGGTCACTAAATTAGCAGCGCCTTGTCCAATGCATTCACGGTTACTCTTACCTTCTGTTTCTGTGATTTCATCAATGAGCTGAAGAGTTAATAGCGATTCAATAAGTCCTATAGCTGCAAAAATAAAAGCATAGGGTAAAATGATCTTAAAAGTCTCAAAGGTCCAGCTCACTTGTGGGATATGAAACGATGGTAGGCCACCTTTGATTGAGGCCAAATCACCTACAGTTTTAACGTCCAATTGAAAGAAGCTAACAATCCCAGTAACCACAATGATGGCTGCGAGAGAAGATGGAATCATTCGCGTTAAGTAGGGTAAAAATTTAATGATGCACATGGTTAGCACAATAAGACCACCTAGCATGAGCATTGGCATACCAGTTATCCACTGTAAGGTGCCTGCACTGTCTGGTGCTTTAAAATGCTGAAGTTGCGCTAGGAATATAACAATGGCTAACCCATTAACAAAGCCAAGCATGACAGGATGTGGCACAAGTCTAATAAATTTACCGAATCTTAAAATGCCAGCCATGATTTGAATGATCCCCATGAGAATCACGGACAGAAAAAGGTATTCAACACCGTGGCTCATTACAAGTTCAACCATGACCACAGCCAGGGCACCTGTGGCACCAGAAATCATGCCAGGTCTACCACCTACAATCGCAGCAATAAGACCCACAATAAAGGCAGCATACAAGGCTACAAGCGGATTTACATGGGCTACAAAAGCAAAAGCAACAGCCTCTGGGACTAAGGCTAAAGCAACGGTTAGTCCTGATAAAACATCATCAAGCTTATTTCTGTGATAAGAGATTAAATTGAACATTAGGAGCCTTACAGGGGAATCAGAGTATAGTTATTAAACTCAATATACTGGAAAATGAATTCCAAAGCCATAAAACTTGCTGGGATTAATACTAATAGGAGATATTTCGTGTACTACCCCGCATACAGGCGGGTATGACTTAAATGGTTGTTAACGCTGCTTATGCTCGGTAGGCCTTGAAGTAATCTTGATCTTCAAGTGTTTGAATGATTTCTTCTAGTCCGGGTTGGCACATGAGCTGCTTGTATAGTTTAAGTTTCAAATGTGTTGTTTGCTCGAAGCATAAATCGTCAAGGAGCTGCTGCTTGTGTTTTGAGGACAAACCACCACAAGCTTCATCGATAACTTTGATAATATGTTTGGTGCCTGTGCCCATCCTGACAAAATCTGTATAGCCTTTGAGACAATCGACAATGATAGCTTTATCTTTAAGGGAAAGATTTTGAACCTCAAAGAAAGTTTTTCCTATTTGATGGTGATTGGACTCATCTCGCAGAATGTTTTTTAAAATGTTTTTTAATGATGCATCTTGGCATTGTGAATATAAGGATTTGTAATGATGGATCGCCCAGCCCTCTAAGATGATTTGAACAAGATAATAGAGTGTATTTGGCACGTCAATGTCAATCATCTCATCCATAAGCGCTAGATATGGGCTCATATATGAAGTTTGATATTCGACAGGAATGTAAGGTACTAGCCATTGAAAATGAGTGGCCTCTTCAGCACCCATCAAACTAAAAATTTGTCGCTCTTCCATATTGGTTGCGATATTTGCAAGTTTTCCACAATAACCAATGCCAAGTTTTTCAAACCCGTAGGATTCTAATAACATAGAAAGCGACAAGGTTTCTAAAATGGTCTGTTGGATGTCTTCATGTAATGTGGCAAAAAAAGCTGAACGTTTTAGAAGAAAAAAATCAGGTCCCCAAGCAGGGGTTTTCAGTGGGGTAGGCTCTTGATATCGATTGTATTTTTTAAGGGTACGATCAAGAATTTTTCTGGCTTTGTCATCGCCACTATGTGGGATAGACATGATACTTTTAATCATAAAATCCTTCCCTAGATGTTAGATATCGCTTATATGCTCTAAGTATTAAAGTTATGGATAGGCAATTTCAGCAAATGCAGAATGATTATGAATCGATTCAAAATTTTCTGAGGCTATTAGGTAACTATCAAAGACATTAAGTTTGTTAAGCTCAACAGCAATGTCACGGACTAAATCTTCCACAAATTTAGGGTTCTCATAAGCCTTTTCAGTGACATATTTTTCATCAACACGCTTAAGCGCACCATAAAGCTCACAGGAGGCTTGTTGCTCGATTAAGCGAATTAATGGCGTGATATGCACAGGCTCAGAGAACCAGCAGGTAAGCGTGACATGCGATCGTTGATTGTGCGCACCATATTGTGAAATTTGCTTGGAGCAAGGACACAAGGTTGCTACAGGCACGACTAGGTGAAGACCCGTCTGGATTCTATTGTCAAAAATACGAGCTTTTAGCTCAACTTCGTAATCCAGAAAGCTCTTAACTTTTGAGACAGGGGCTTCTTTTTCTAGGAAAAGTGTCAATTTAGCATCTAAAAAGGCTTCTTTGGCCTCAAGCCTCATAAGCATATCGTCAATCATCGATGGTAAATTTTGCATTGATAAAATAGTCGGTTTTTCATTTAAAAGAGTAATAAACCGAGACATATGCGTGCCTTTCGCGTGCGCAGGCAGTTTTACGAACATATCGAAAGTGGCAATCGTTTGACTACTTAAAGGCCGGCCATGAGCATCAATATCTTGAAGCGTGACAGGATGCTTCAGTGCTTTTATGCCAACCCGACTGACTGCAAGATTGCGAGTGTCTATAGATGCTTGAACATCCGCTATTTCTATGTTGGTTGTCATTCAAATTATATCATTGATCAATTAGGCTGAAACTCTACGTCAGTCACACTATTTTCGCAAGTCTGGAGCTCAAATTCATCTGTTATTTTGCGCAAAAGTGATGACGTATCTAGTTGCACTTTAGCGAGCATGTCGTTTTTGTCGCCATGTTCGACAAAATAGTCTGGAAGCCCAAAATGTTTGATAGGTTTTAATATACCTTCAAGGCTGAGATATTCGCTAACAGCAGAGCCTGCGCCGCCGGCAATGGCATTCTCTTCTAACGTTACTAGGTAATCATGATCAACACATAATTGTTTAATGAGATCACCATCTAGAGGTTTGACAAAACGCATGTCAACCACGGTGGCATTCAACGATTCACCAAGCTCTAAAGCGGTTGTGAGTAGTGAGCCAAAATTTAAAATAGCGAGCTTTTGTCCTTCGCGGCGCAAATTAGCTTTTCCTATTGGAAGGGACTCAAGAGATGAATCTAGCTCAACATGTGGCCCTTCGCCCCTTGGATATCGAATGGCGCTTGGTCCATCAAAACGAAAACCTGTCGATAGCATTTGGCGACATTCGTTAGCGTCACTCGGTGCCATGACTAGAAGATTTGGAATACATCGCAAGAAACTTAAATCGAAAAAGCCACCGTGAGTTGGGCCGTCGCCAACAAGTCCTGCTCTATCTAGAGCAAACACAACGGGTAAATTTTGAATGGCAACATCATGAATAAGCTGATCGTACCCTCTTTGCAAAAACGTTGAGTAGATGGCAACCACTGGTCTCATATGAGCACAAGCTAGACCTGCGGCGACTGTGACAGCATGTTGCTCAGCGATGGCAACATCAAGATATCTGTTTGGGAAAAGTTTAGAGAACTCAACCATCCCTGAGCCCTCGCGCATCGCTGGTGTGATGGCGATTAACTTAGGATCTACAGATGCCATGTCAATGAGCCAGTCTCCAAAAACTTTTGAGTAAGAAGGCATGGCTTTTATATTTGGTAAAGGTTTTGAACTAAGATCTTTTGGCTCTTTAGATGCATAAAATCCTTTATTTACCGCATGGTATTTGATGGGATCTTTTTCAGCAGGCTCGTATCCTTTTCCTTTTTTAGTGATGACATGTAAAAATTGTGGGCCTTTCATATCTTTGATGTTGGCGAGCATTTTTAAAAGCGTCGGAATATCATGGCCATCAATGGGACCAATATAATTGAAGCCAAGCTCTTCAAAAAGAGTGCCAGGGGCGACCATACCTTTTAAATGCGACTCGGTACGTCTTGCAAGCTCCCATACAGGAGGAATGCGACCAAGCGCTTTGCTGCTGTTAGTTTTAACCGTGGTGTATAGTTTGCTTGATAGAATGCGTGAAAAATAATTGGAAAGAGCGCCTACATTTTCAGAAATAGACATGTCGTTATCATTGAGAACGACAAGCATATCAGCTTTGATTGAGCCAGCATGATTCATGGCTTCAAAGGCCATCCCGGCGGTGATAGCCCCATCACCAATAATAGCAATGCTTTTTGATGTTTTTCCAGTGAGCTTTTTCCCGATAGCCATGCCAAGAGCTGCAGAAATAGAAGTGCTTGAGTGGCCAACACCAAAGGCATCATATGGGCTTTCTTCTCGCCTTGGAAAAGGAGCAAGACCGTCTGTTTGACGAATTGTATGTAATAAATTTTTTCGCTCAGTGAGCATTTTGTGAGGGTAAGCTTGGTGACCTACATCCCAAATAAAGTCGTCTTCGGGTGTGTTAAAG
>CAYGPI010000109.1:0-6699 GCA_964351745.1 uncultured Francisellaceae bacterium | reverse complement strand
AGGTATTGGTGAGCTGGATAGAGCCTTAGGTGGCGGATTAGTGCCAGGTATGGTTGTTCTTATAGGGGGCGATCCAGGTATCGGTAAGTCTACTTTGTTATTACAAACAGCGGCTTTAAAAAGTGAAGATGCACTTTATGTGACGGGTGAAGAATCTTTATCACAAGTTTCAGTGAGAGCTAGGCGTCTTGGATTGGAAGGCTCGTCACTAAAGTTGCTCGCCGAAACTCAAGTGGAAGCTATGTTAGCGGTTGCAACTAAAGTTAAGCCTAAGCTTATGGTGGTTGATTCAATCCAAACACTTTATACAGAGGTTTTACAATCAGCGCCTGGCTCTGTGTCACAAGTGAGAGAGAGTGCGGCCCAATTGGTAAGGTTTGCAAAAAACAACCAGGTTGCTTTATATCTTGTTGGTCATGTCACAAAAGAGGGGGCTATCGCCGGTCCTAGGGTTTTAGAGCATATGGTGGATGCTGTTCTTTATTTTGAAGGACAAACAGATAGTCGGTTTAGGTTAATTCGAGCTGTCAAAAATCGCTTTGGTGCTGTCAATGAGCTCGGTGTTTTTGGTATGACAGATAAAGGGCTTAAAGGCGTTAGTAATCCTTCTGCTTTATTTTTATCGGGAGATATTGCACCAACATCAGGATCAACGATTTTAGTGTCTTGGGAAGGGAGTCGTCCGCTTTTACTTGAAGTGCAGGCTTTAGTTGACGATAGTCCATTAGCCAATCCGAGGCGACTAAGTGTTGGTTTTGATTCAAACCGTATGAATATGCTGCTCGCCGTCCTTAATCGTCATGGTAGTATGTCTATGCATCAACAGGATGTCTTTTTTAATGTTGTTGGCGGTGTAAAAATTACAGAAACTGGTGGTGATTTAGCCGTTATTTTAGCTGTGCTTTCGAGTTTTAAAAACAAAATAGTAGATTCTAAAACAGTTATTTTTGGAGAGGTGGGTTTAGGAGGTGAAATTCGCCCTGTCCAGTCAGGGATTGAGCGGATAAAAGAAGCCGCCAAGCATGGGTTTACACATGCGATTGTACCAACAGCTAACGCGCCTAAACAACCGATTGCAGGGATCCAAGTTTTAAAAGTGGGTCATCTATCAGAAGCTTTAGAATTAATTTAAGTAATCCTAGACCCAGGTCAAAAATTGGACGTGGGTCTAGTTATCAAAAGTATCTTTTTACTTGTGGCACAGCTTCTTTGTTGCGACATGAGCTGTGACCGCTCCAGTGGCAGCAAGTAAAGCCAACGTGGGCCATGTGAAGGGCATATCTAAAACCCTATCTGGTTTGTACGGTATATCTTTGCAGCGTAGAGGATCTCTTCTTGAATGCTCAAATATAAAATCTTTACCAGAGAAATCTTCTTTTTTATGGTTGTAAAAATTTAAGAAGGTCTTGTTGCCGAGAGGTAAAACAAGGCTCCCTTCTTTGCTCTCAATGAATTCTAGATCAGAGAATTGATATAGATTAAACCCCTTAATTTTGACTTTATCAAGACCAGGTGTAAATCCTTCAATATGATTATGACCATTTTCAGGGTAAACATGAAGCGTTTTCCCTTGCCCGGCTTGGATGATAATACGATTGTCTAAATGATTCAGGTGTATGTGATCGGCATGTGCACTTGTGTAAACAGCCGTCATGTCGCTTTGATATGCGTTATAAAAGATCGCACCTTGAGTTAAGGTTGGGCAAAAACCAGCTTCTAAGTGGATCGTTGCAGCATAGGGAAGCGATCTAGCATCAATGATGCCTTCTCCTCCCTGGTTTGTTAAGGTGCGACTATCTTCTGGATCTTGTGATAAAGTGTGGATAACCTGCTGGCCGACTTGGCTTGAATTTTGGCCGTATCGAGTAATCGCGTTAACTGTTTCACAATACTTTAATCCGTTGTAGGGGGTTCGTTTTGGTGCCAAAAAATTCATGACGGGGGTCCACCATGCGACGTCCTCATAGTATTGAAGCCCATGGCTTAAATAAGAGCCGAATTGATCAAAGCTCATACGAGTGAGATCTGGTGAGTCAATGACTCTGTCGATGCCATGCTCTTCAACAAAGTCTAACAGTGCTTTATATTTGTTGAAAAAAGAGTTCTTTTTAAGGAAGGACTTTAAGTCGTGAGGGTGAAGTCCACCTAAAAAAAGATGACCAAACTCATGGCTCATAGTGAAATAAACATAACCTTCTGGAGCAATTTCTGAATATTTTGGCTCAATAGCAACCACATACTTACTTGATGTAAGTATGCCTCCAAGGCTGGAAAGTGATGGTATTTGCGTTCTTGCGATGCCTACGCCATAAAGCTCTCTTTCATGGATGGTAACGCCTGAATATGGGAGGATGTAAGAGAGCAATCCTTCTGGAGATCTTAATGAGTATTTAAAGCCAGAATAATGTTGGAAATCATCCAAGCTTTTTATCGTCATGGCTTTGACTTTGTCGCTAGCACTGGGCGCAAAAGAAACAAAAACAGGGGCATTGACGTAACTTGTTTGAGTATAGTCGATGAGGCGACAGGCCTGATCAACTAATTTCATGGCTGGATCAGGATAACCTATCGTGTTCCAGACGCATTGACCAAAAAACTGATGGTTGTCCATTTTTTTCTGCTCAATCGAAGTGTCTTCGTGTGGCATTGGCGTCGAAATTTCTTTATCTTTTTCAACGTCGAGTGTTAAAGCAGATAGCTCTTGTGTGAGCATATTGATTTGTTTTTCGACAGGTGCGACATCTGAAAGCGATAATTGCTCTAATCGCAGGCTTAAGTCTTCATCAAGTGGCTCCGGCACAACAGGTGAAAAATCTTCCTGCCTTGTGCCTATGAGTCTCCCAATCCACATGCCTATGACGTAAAAAGGGTTATTTCTTCTGCTCATTTCTTGTTGGACAGCTCGAATGCCTTGTTCGGTTGAGTTCTCATGAGAGTCAACAGGACATGTTTGCGCCATGAGCGCTTCAGCTGTTTGGACTTGTGCAAAAGGGGTTAAATCAGTAGCTTGTGGGTTGGTTAACATAAACAAATTATCTCAATGACGTTAATTAGATCTAGTAATGTTTGTAAGACTCCCTACTCCTAAGAAATAGGGGGTCGAATAATATCAATTTTTTTTTGTTAGTCACAACTAAAGATGGTGTGCTCAGGTTGCAGTACATCAAAGATTGGTAAGGATTGTGCGATAGCTATTTCTGTGGTTGCTAGCGAAGATGTTTCGCTAGAGACATACCAGGAGTTGTCTAGCAGTGTATCAAGAGAATAAGCATTGGTCGTATTCTCATGATCGAGATCATGGCTAAGAGCTAAGGGGATATCTAGATCATGCCATAGTTCAGAAAAATCTTGAATATCGTCATGATTTAGAATGTTCGATTTATTAAGTTGAAGGTCATTGACTGAATGATGATACAAATCTTCATAGACGTGAACTAAATATGCTCCAATAGGATTAAGCTTGACGATATTTATATCATCTGTTTCAAGTAGAAAAGCTTGGGTTTTGATCATAGCTTCAACAGCACTGTGATCGATGCGTGGATCATTCTCAAAATATTCTTTAACAAAGTGGAGGGTTTGGTAATCATCCCATTGTTTATAATACGTATGGGCAAGTTCAGCAGCTTTATCTGCATTGTACCCTTGCTCTATCAGATTGATGAAGAGGGCTCCCTCAATCGCACTTTCTTGTGATTGCCAGCTGCAGTTCCCAGTAAACTGTGGCATTTCAGGAAGCATTTGGAATTCTACGAGTCCTAATTTTGCTGCGAGTTTTAATTCAAGGTTGACTTGATCTTCATTCACAAGAATATCATGGATCAAATCTGGTGTGATGTTGTCCATGTGATGCATTCTAAAAATAGTTGCCCCTGATTCAAGCTCATGGTAACTCCTGCCATTGTTAGCAATCGCTAATAAACCTAGCTTTGTATTTAAAACAATATCTACGGCATGCCCCGTCCAGCCAGAAGGTAAGATAATTGTTTGCCCGTTTTGAAGGGCGTCATAGAATTTTTCTGAGGTCGCCATGAGGCCTAGTTCGTTGGCCATATCGGCGCTTAATGCAAAAGCATCTAAGGCAGCATGAAAGGCATTAGCTTGAGCGCTATCATGAAAAGTGTTGTTGTTAACAAAGTTATAAAGGGCATTGTGGGCCAATGGTACAGTATAGTTATTAAAGAAACCTTCAGCGTCAATCAGCGCTTTACCTGTTTGGAAACTATGCTTGGGATCATATTGAAAATTGAAATCACCTTCAATTGGAATGATATGAAATAGCGCCTTGGCTAACACATAATGATCCTTATTATTGTCTATAGCATTAATTTTTTGAGCAGTTTCTAATAGTATTTCGTGTGCAGTAGGATCTTTCAAAAGAGCGACATAAGATTCTATCCAAATCCCCATGGTTGGCACGCCAAAGTCTATGTAGGGATCATCTGTGATGGCTGTGCCTGTAAGGTTGGTGATAAGTATTAAAGTCTCTGAGATATCTCGTAACTTTTGGTAATCATTTGCGCTATGTGATTGTTCAGTTAATTCTGTATGCTCTATAAGATCCATCAATTTTTCCCATGCTAGATCTTCAAGAATGACATGTGAAAAAGTGAGGTGTGTCCCTTTCTCAATCATAAGGTTTAAAGCTTCAGATTGATTGAACTCTACAAATAGGGTGAATAGCTCTTTTTGAGCAAGATAGTTCGTTGGTGCGTAGTCAAATAGTAAATGCACAATGTCTTGGTGATTTTCAAACAGAGCAAGACTCATGGCTGTATGACCTGAATCAAAGTCATAGAGTGAAGTGTAGGCTTGTATTGAGGCATCAGCGCCATGCTCTAATAGTAATTTTGTGGCCTCAACATGTCCGATAATGGCTGCCACGTGTAGGGGCGTCTCACCAAACTTGCCTTTGATATTAATATCAATATTATCTTGAGCTAAAATTTCTTCGAGCAAGACGGTATCATTGGTTGCTGCTGCAGCTAGGAGATCACAAGATTGATGCTTGACAAGATGGGGTGAGTTTAGAGCCTGATGTCTTACGATTTCAGTCTGTGCTGTTTCGTACTCGTGATTGATGGTATCTACAAAATCTTGGATTTCAGCATTTAGTTCATCCTGCTCTGGTGCCAAAGGCTCTTTATTTTTAAGTCTATGAGTTAAATAGTCCATGAACTTTTGGTGATTACCTTTCAAGACTACTTTTTCTTGGGTTAAGCTTGGGAAAATGGCTGGCCATGAATCAATCGTTGAAAGTGATGTCTCTAAAGTTTGTGGATCCATAAAAGCTCCTGAAAAGAGGTAAGTTTAGGAGGGCGAGTATATAGGTTAGCCCGATAAAATAGTTCGATAACTGGATAAACGGTAGCTCTTAGCCGATAAAAGGGTATCTTGACGGAAGAAGTTTCTCAACTAAATATTGCGGCAGTAAGGCTCCCCAGGGCTAAGCGCAAATCGCTTGCCTTGGGGAGCAGTGAAGCTTAGTCAGCGTGGCTAAGCTTTTTGTATTTGATTCGGTGGGGTTGAAGGGCATCACTGCCAAGACGAGCCCGGAGATCTTCATCATATTCAGTGAAGCTACCTTCAAAGAATTTTACTTGAGAGTCTCCTTCAAAAGCCAAGATATGAGTGCTGATTCTGTCTAAGAACCATCTATCATGCGAAATCACCATCACATTCCCAGGGAAGGTTAAAATGGCTTCTTCAAGAGCACGTAAGGTTTCAATATCAAGATCATTGGTTGGTTCATCGAGAAGTAAAACATTACCGCCAGAGCGCAAAAGTTTGGCTAAGTGCACACGGTTTCGTTCACCACCAGAAAGAGAGCCAATATGCTTTTGTTGATCGGTGCCTTTGAAATTAAATCGACCTACATAGGCTCGGCTGTTCATTGTAAATTGGCCGACGGTAATATGATCAAGGCCATCTGTGATTTCTTCGAAAACTGTTTTGTTGTCGTCTAGAGAGTCTCTTGACTGATCAACATAAGCTAATTTGACAGTTTCACTGATATCGACAGATCCTTCATCTGGCATTTCAATACCACATAGCATTTTAAAAAGAGTGGTTTTACCTGCGCCATTGGCACCGATAATCCCAACGACAGCCCCTCTTGGAATTTTAAAATCTAAATTTTCAATAAGTAACTTGTCACCAAGAGTTTTACTAATATGAGAGACATTCATGACCTGTTCACCCAACCTCGGTCCAGGTGGAATATAAAGTTCTTGAGTCTCATTTCTCTTTTGGAACTCTTTAGAGCTAAGCTCTTCAAAAGAAGCAATTCTAGCTTTATTCTTCTTGCGACGTCCTTTAGGATTCGTTTGGACCCATTCTAGCTCAGCTTTGACGGCTCTTTGATGAGAAGCTTCGGTGCGTTTTTCTTGCTCAAGTCGTTTCTCTTTTTGCTCAAGCCAGTTTGTATAGTTCCCTTCGTAGGGAATACCACGTCCTCTATCTAGCTCTAAGATCCAACCGGCGACGTTATCTAGGAAGTATCTATCATGGGTGACAGCAATAACTGTGCCAGGGAAATCAGCTAAAAAGCGCTCTAACCAAGCAACACTTTCTGCATCAAGGTGATTGGTTGGCTCATCGAGCAAAAGGACGTCTGGCGCACTAAGTAACAATTTACAAAGAGCGACGCGGCGGTTTTCACCGCCAGAAAGGGTGGCTACGTTGACGTCCCAATTTGGT
>CAYGPI010000108.1:0-6909 GCA_964351745.1 uncultured Francisellaceae bacterium | reverse complement strand
GGCCATGAGTAAGTCAACCCCATTTTTAAATGGGCGCTCTTGCCATAAAAGTAGCTCTAAGCTCGCACCACGTGGCTTTTTCTCCAAAGATGAAATAATGACTGTGTCAAACTCCAACCCTTTTGCTTTATGAGCAGTCATAAGCTCAACAGGATTTTGTGGAAAGTCTTGTGTTGTATCTTGCCGACTAAACAAGCTCTTCATGTAAAGTTCAAAATCATCCCAATCCGAGATGATTCCAAGTCTTGTGTACCGTTGAAGACTTTCAAAATAAACATCAATCATAGATGGCTTGTAATCATCATAGCTGGCAGGCCCACCTAAAGACAGCCAAAGGGCTTTCACAGTTTTAGCCACTGTATCTCGACATCTCTGAGACAAAAATAATTGCCAAACACCACTAAACCTACTTAATTTTTTTAAGCCTGCCTCTGATATGTTATTTATAATATCTGGATCTAAACAGTTATGATAAATAATAGGTTTAGATTTATCATGAGACAACTGCCATATGTCTTCTAAGCTTAAACCGCACCACGGTGCTCTCAGGATAGCAAGCCATGACAACTTATCCGAAAAGTTAAGCCACGCTTTAGTCAAAGATAAAAGATCCATAATCACTTCACTTGCACAAATCGATTGAATGTCTGTAGCAACAAATGGGATCCTTAAAAGCTCTAATATAGGCATTAACTCAGCTAGGTGTTTACGTGCTCTCACTAAAATAACTTTCGATAACCCATCGTCCTTATGAGACAGGAGATATTGACCAATATAAGTGCATTCTTGTAATTTTTCTTCAAAGGCCTGCAGTCGCACCTCACCTTCTTGAGTTTCATTGTAAGCCAAACTTAAGCTGCAAGGCACAGCACCAAGGGAAATGTTTGACTCTGCAGGAAAAATTTCAGTAAAAACTGTATTACACCAATCAACAATAGGCTTGTTCGATCGAAAATTTCTTCTTAACTGTAAATATTCTAGGGATACTTGACCCATGCCTTGCTCCTTGACTTTAAGAAACAAACCGACTTCCGCCCCTCTAAAACGATAAATAGACTGTTGTGGGTCACCGACTAAAAACAATGTTCTACCATCATCTTTAGTCCACCCATGTAAGATGCGCTCAAACAACTGAAATTGAACAACTGAGGTATCTTGAAATTCATCAATAAGAATATGATTGATCTGATAATCCAAACTCAAAGTTAGATCAGTCGGATTATCCTCTGTGCCCAGAGCCGTTAAAGCACCTTGTGCAATCTCAACAAAATCTACTTCCCCCTTGTCTTTAAAAACAACTTTGAGATGCGCTACCAATAAAGGCAATAATTCAAATAAGGCTCGAAGAATTCGACGATAATCTTGAGTTAGCTCTTTTTTCGGAAGATTCAGGATAGCTTGAAGAATCGGCTCAAATGACGCTTCCCTAAGATGTGCTAACAATGATTCAAAACCTTGCTTTTCTTTCTTTAGGCGCTCTTTGTCGTCTTTTGTTGCTCCCGAGGCTGGGGCTAAGAAGCCTTGTGCCTTCGTTATCTTCTTTCGTATGTCTCCTGATTCTGTCAAAAGCCACTTAGCTAGAAGTTGCCATGCTTTTAAACATTCTACTTGAGGCTTTGGAAATTCTTCTAACAGTCCAATATCTAGCAAGCTCGGATGAAGATGGTCTTGGCAAGTTGCAGCGATTTGAGCGAAATGCGATAAACTTGACTGAAGCCCCCCGTCAAACTTCAAAGAAGCTTGCTCTAGTGTTTCAATAATAATTCGCTCCAAGCTACTTTCTAGTTCAGCTAAACCCTCGACAGGATTTTGAGAAAATGGGTAGAGATGCGATAGCCATTGATCGCGCTTCATTAAAAGCTGACTTAATAAGGCTTCTAGTAAATCGACTTTATTATCTAGATGCCACAACAGATCTATTAAATATGGTTTATGGTCGCTATCACGCTCAGTCATACTTAGAAAATTACTGATCGCTTGCTTGTATAGTGGCGCCGAATAAGTAGACAGCTCAACGGCTGCACCAAATTGTGACAAAATTGGCATACGATGCACGAAATGATGTGCCAAGGCGTCAATAGTCATAATTTTTAAGCGATTAGGATTATTGAGCAAATCCCATTTTAGCTGACTACTTTTTTTCAAAACTTTTGAAGCTAAATCCCAAGTCGTTCGCTCATGACCTTGAACGGGTGGCGGCTCTTTAGCCAATTTAAGTGCCTTCATAATTCGTTGGCGCATTTCCGCTTGAGCTTTGCGAGTAAATGTGACAGCAAGAATTTCTTCAGGTCCCTTTTGAACATACGTCAGTAAAACTAAGTACCGCTGTGTTAGTAGTTCAGTCTTGCCTGAGCCAGCAGGCGCTTGAATAATATAACTCTTGTTTGGTAACAAAGCTTTCTTTCTTGCCAGTTCATCTTCTAAAATGAATTCACTCATCACGATGCTCCATAACCCTGCATAAACTGGGCAAATGACAATACTGACACACATGCTCAGACTTGGGTGAAACCCGATGCTCTCCTTCGACAAAACTCGTAGATAATTTATCTAAGACTATTTTCCAATCACTTAGCAAATCGCTCCATTGAGATGGGATATCATCTAATTTCACTTCAGATAACCCTCGCACTTTCGGCAAAGTGTTTGGCAGCTCAGTCACGCCTATGAACAAACAACTTTGACGCTTGATCTGAGCAAAAACAACACCATTTGGATTTTTGGGGAAATCTGCAAAGCAATATAATGGGAGTTGCGGTGCATCTGGTCTTTCACCAAAACAATCTTTTAGAGCGGCTGCCCCAGATTTGTAATCGATAATAATTGTCGAACCATCGTCGGTCAAATCAACTCTATCTAACCGGCAGTTTAATGTTAAATCCTTAAGCTGCACCTGTACCGAAGCCTCTGTTCTCCAAATTTTAAAGGGCTTTCTCTCCTTTTCTAAAAGAAGCCAATGCTTCATGAGCAGTTTTAAACGCCTACTTTCTAATTGCCAATACATGTTAGGCTTCACTTTTTCTTTGGTCGCTAATTGTTGTAAAACTAAATCTATCAGTTTTTCTAAATCTGATTCACTGAGTTGATTTAATCTTTCTGAGTTTTTTAACTCTTTCCAAACAAGCTCTAAACCAGCATGTAAAAAACTGCCTCGTTCAAGAGGACTTATACCTATTTTTTCAGAATTATCTTGATGAAGATGCAGCCGATAGGTTGCAAAGGCTTTGAAAGGACAATGAGATTGAGCCTCTATTAACTGTGTGCCGCCCTTAATCTTTTCATTGAGTTTGAGTGGTATAGGGAGCTGGGTGACTCTTCTTACCTTCTGCTGACTTTTTTGAATGAGATCTTCAACACGTTGGTGTTCAACGTTCACATTTTCAATAGAAGGAATAAACTCAATGAAAGGACTAGGCTGGTAATGTTTGCCCTCGCTCTGCAGTGCATGACTAAAAGTGACTTCAGGGGCGCTACTCATAAGCGTGGCTGTTAGGTGCTGCGCAAAAACTAATTCTCGATGAGCACAGGAATGTGGCATATTGTTTTCTATCTGGATTGTTAATGGTATAAAAGGGTTTGGAGCGGGTTTGGCAGGCCAAATCTCATTGTTCATACCCATAACCCATAACTTATCAAACCGTTGTCCAGAGGCTTCTAATAACCCCATAATTTGGATTTTGACGGGATGACTTTCGGGCTGAAAAGTTGACTCCAGGCATAATGACATTAACCATGCATGAGACTCAAACCAACTCATGGCATCTCTTAAACAAGACCATTCTTTGATTGCGATATAGAATCGCTGAACTATCTGATGCTCAGGACTATTGAGAGCCCTCTCTCCTGGCCAATCCATGAGTGTTAACCACTCAAGCAGTCTCTCTCTCCAAAATATGATGGGTTTCTCCCCAACAAATTCTTTACGGTGTTCATAAGCCCATTGAATCATTTTTTTAAGAATTGGTAGCTCTTCTAAAGGCATCGCAAGGAGCTCTTCAATCGTGAAGCGCAGCTTTTGAGCCTTCCATAGATTCGCTGATAAATCATGTCTAGCTTCTTGCTCACTTAATCCTCCAGAGAGGAATGGCGAATGAAGCAAGCAATTGATTTCATGCAACGATATGGAAGATTGAAGAAGCTTAAAACTATGCTGCACGACTTGAATGATAGGATAATCTGTCAAAGGTAGCCCAGCAGAAATATTAAACTGCCAACTCACTTGATAGTCTGGAGAAACACTAGCACTTGGGTCGCAAACTTGATTAAAAATCTGCTCAACTTGGGCGCGCATGTTGATTAATTCAGGAATGACTATAGCAAAAGTACCCTTGTTTTCTTTTGCCCAACTGAAAGCTTCTTTAGCAATATAAGTAATTTCTTGGTATGTATCTTGGAAAGCGAATCGCTTCAAAGCTTTAGCTTGCTCTAATGGCTCAAAGGGCTTAACCAACAACCCCTTTGTCTCGAGCCACTCAAGCCAAGCTTTAAATTGCGGTGTGTAATCATCAAATCCACATAACAACGTTTGCAAGTACGGTATGTGTGCTTGGAAGAATAAGTTATTATTTTCAATTTTTTCTAAAAGGATATTAGGCATTTGAGCTTTTGTGATAGCACTCATGTTAGCCAAAGACTCTTCAAACAACTTTATCCATGTCATACAAATAAGACTTTCTTCTTGCTGCCCCCAGTCTAGCTGACTTGAGTTCAAACGCCACTCACATAGTAGCTTCCAAGTTTGCATCATCTGTTTCGCTGTCTGCCTCGGCCTCATTAAATGATCGCCATAACCACTTTTGATAATGACCTTTAGCCACAGTGCTTGCTCTTGAATGGAAGATAAAATTTGAGGCACTCTTTCGCAAGAGCCAAGGGAGAACATTTGCCAAAGGCTTAAGTACCAATCCTGAAGCGAGAAAATTGATCGAGAAATGACTGGTTTTTTTTGCTCTTTAACTAAACTCTCCTTTAAACGAAGCGCTAGCCTTCTAGTGACAGTTAATACAAGTGCATCAGGATATTCTTGCAACAAGTCCATGACCTAACCTCATCTTTAGATTTGCACAATTATAACTGAAATTAGTTTATGGCTAAACACAGCTCATAATTTAGATGAAACTAGTGTAAGAATCTTAGGCCGATTTATTTTGCGCGAAGACCTCTTTTTTAATACCAAAAGAGAGGCGTTCGCTCTTTCACTGGTCAACGCCTACTGACAAGGTGAAGTGCCTAACTTGGCCGCCTGTGTAAAGGCAAATTGGGGCCAACATTGATATGTTTTTTCTTCTCTTTTTTCCAAGCTTTGTTATTGTAACCAATTTTTTTGGGCACAGAATATCTTTTTAGCAAAGGCCCAATGGTTATCCCTTGAACCACTATAGAGAAAATAACAACGGCATAGGTTACCGTAACAATTAAGGTTTTGTGCTCTGATGCTGGAATAGTTAAAGCCAGTGCTATAGCAATCCCCCCTCTTAGTCCCCCCCAAGTCATGATTGGAATTGTCCCCTTTGAGAAAACTCTAAACCGACTTAGAACTGTAATAGGGATAGACACGCTAATAAAACGTGCTAACAACACGACCCCGATAGTGCTTAGGGCAATCAATAGATTTGATAGATGAATTGGGTAGCTGATAAACTCTAAGCCTATCAACACAAATAAGACAGCATTTAAGACTTCATCTATGAGCTCCCAAAAAGCATCCAAACGTTTTACTGTAGAATTTCTAAGACCGCACTTGCCGCGTAAATTGGCCCCAATAACAAGTCCAGCAACAGCCATTGCTATCACCCCTGAAACATCTAGCACCTCATGGGCAAAACTATAACCACCCGTGACAACACTTAAGGTTATAAGAACAGCAACATCATAATTATCGGATCCTTTCAGGAAGAAAATAGCTAACCATCCTAAAACTAAACCAAAGACAACGCCCCCTAAGCCTTGCTGCATGAAAAACAAAACTATCTTACTAGCTGGCCAGTCATGAGCTTGCCCAGTTGCAAAAGCTAACATACACACAAAGAGGACAAGCCCCATGCCGTCATTAAAAAGAGCTTCACCTGCAATTTTAATTTCTAAGCTTTTAGGTGTTTTTAGCTTTTTCATAATACCAAGAACGGCTATGGGATCTGTAGGCGAAATTAAAGCGCCAAAAACTAAGCAAAGTCCAAGTGGAATTTGCAACCCAAACCAGCCCGTTAGGGCCCAAAAGCCGAACCCAATAAGCACCGTTGAAATAACAACGCCAACGGTTGCTAACAGCAAGATCACCCACTTTTGGTTTTTAAGCTCTATTACATTGACATGCAAGGATACGGCAAAGAGCAAATAACTCAGCATGCCATTCAAAAAGGTTTCTGTGAATTGAACCTTATCAAGAATAATTTGGATCGGAGTCACCAAATCAAACCCAAAATAGGCTATGCAGTAAAGAAGCACTGAAAGGACAAAGCTAATAAGTGTTAGCCCAATCGAACTTTGGAGTTTTATAAACTTATGATTGATATAGCTTGAAACAGCTGTAATAGTTACAACACCAGCAATAATACTATGCGCACTCATCCAGTAAACCTCCCTAAATGAATAAAAACAGAAATTGTTTTCAAGCCGTCAATATCAATAATTTATGTTTAAAATCAGACCGTTGGAATTAGTTATGCGTAAAACCATATCACAAACACCTACTCTTTTCAACAGTTACGCGGGTTTTTCCGATAAAACTTACAATTTATAGTGTTAACCGTACACAACTAGAAGCATTCAGTCAGTTCTCATATATAAAATTAGATCTTTATAAAATCAATTTTTAGCCCATAAACTATCGTTATCCTGTCTGACCTAATCTGCCTGTCCTAATCTGTCTGTCCTAATCTGCCTGTCCCAATCTGCCTCTCCCAATCTGCC
>CAYGPI010000107.1:0-7636 GCA_964351745.1 uncultured Francisellaceae bacterium | reverse complement strand
CTTTTGTATAAGACACTAAAAAAAGAAGAAACCTTCAAGGATGTTTTTAGCTACTCATTAGAGCCTTTTTTTAAACATCATCAATTCTTGTATTTGAGTGAAGCGCAACTTAACGAGTTGTCTAAAAAAATTCCTTTAATGGCCCCCTTCTCAGATATCCAATATCGAGAGCTTGCTAAATTTCTTAATATCGTATCCCATAGTCTCTCGAATCCAAAATCGATCTTTCATAGCTCATCATTCTATCGTGAATTCGAAGAAAGTTTGAATGAAAATATGAATAAAAAAAGCCACTTCATTAATTGGCAAGCTATTTTTTCTAAGCAGGATTTTCCAACTGATCCTATACGACAGATCATTCAAATCAATCCTATGATCGATTATTCAAACCGTCACCCAGGTTTAGCAGCGATAAAAATCATCGAGCAGACCTTTAAAGATCTCGAGCTTTATAATATTTATCATGTCCAATTAAAACTGACAGGTGAAATAGCGCTTAACCTAGAGGAACTTCAAAGTGTGGATAAAGGCTCCAAATGGGCTGCCATCAGCGCTTTTGTCATGGTCACTCTTTTATTGGCATTGAGCTTTCGCTCCTTACCTCTAGTTCTGATCAGCATGCTTGTCTTAGTGATGGGGCTAACCTTCACAGCTGGGTTTGCAACCTTAGCGATTGGCCATCTCAATATGATCTCTGTCGCTTTTGCAGTTCTATACATTGGATTAAGTATTGATTTTACGATTCATATTATGATGAGATATAAAGAGTTGCTAGGCGAGTCAGCACCCCATGCTCTGCGCCAAACCATGAGCTCTTTAGCGCCAGCTCTTGCTTTTTGTGCCTTGACCACTGCAAGCGCCTTTTACGCATTTATTCCTACTGATTTTGATGGTGTGAGCGAACTCGGCTTAATTGCAGGCAGTGGTATGCTGATCAGCTTTTTAGTAAATGTCACACTGTTACCGGCTTTACTATCCATGATTGATTTGAAACCTCTTAAAATGGAAAAGCAAGTAAACTCGACGACGAGTATCCATCAAAGATACGCCAAGCCCATCACGATTATCTTCAGCCTTCTTGTCCTCATGGGCTTTACACAACTCTCTAACATTAAGTTTAATGCGAACCCCATGGATTTAAGAGACCAAAAACAGCCTTCAGTGAAAGCGTATTATGAACTTTTTAATGATCCAAAGCTAACACCACATACTATTCACGCCATGTTACCTAACTCAAACATCTTAAAAGATACAATCTCAAAAATGGAAAGTTTGAAGACGGTAGAGCATGTTCGAACGCTTGATAGCTTTGTTCCTACAGATCAAGAGAAGAAACTCAAGATTATAAAGCAGTTTGACAAAAATCTTAAGCCAACGCCCTCGCGCAATCAACCCTTGGAATCGAGCCAGCAACAAGAAAAAGCCTTGAAAAAACTGCATCAACAGCTAAGCTCTATCTCCAACCCAAGTCCGCAGTTGAAATCACTGAATGAAACAATAACTCAGTTTTTTAGCTTTGTTAAAACTAAACCTCAGGTTATCAAAGATCTTCATTATCAAGCGTTAAGTCATGTGGTTCTTTTAGGGATTGAAGATCACATCGACCAATTTCGGCAATCTAAGCATGCAGGCAGATTCACCCATGACCAATTACCAAATCAACTTCGAGATCGTTGGATAAACAAGAACCAGTATCACCTTGAAATTTTTCCTAAACAAGGGCCTGATTATTCACAACCCTTATTCGTGCATGAGGTCACCCAAAACCTTGAGCATGCGACAGGACTTCCTGTGATCCATCAAAAGGCAGGGCAAACCATTGTCACCGCATTTCAACAAGCTTTTACCATTGCTTTAACTATGATGATTGTTTTCCTACTCTTTCTTATGCGTGACCTTAAAAAAGTGATTCTAACCCTTGTACCCTTGCTCAGTGCTAGCATTCTTACAGGGGCACTAAGTGCTATCTTAGATCTTCCCTTTAACTTTGCGAATATTATTGCACTGCCTTTATTGCTCGGCGTTGGGATTGATAATGGGATCCATCTTGTTCATCGTTATTATGCCTCTGATACCAATAAGCCTATTCTATCGAATAGCACCTCAAAAGCTGTGCTCATCAGTACACTAACCACTATTTTTAGCTTTATCAATTTAAGTTTTTCTCCTCATGAAGGCATGAGCAGTATGGGGATCATGCTCAGTTTAGGGATGATTGTGACTTTTACGTGTACCTTAGTCTTTCTGCCAGCTCTTTTAACCTGGATCCATGGAAAATCTAGGCACTCATAACTATATTTGTCATAGACATGATGCTTTTCTATATATTTTAGATAGGGCTACTCTAGGCTTAAAGGGTATGTTTTTAGCATTTAAGGTCATCATACATACTGTATATAAGAAGAGGTTACGCATGGGGATCCCATTAAAACAGCAAATCAAAGTGGGTTTGTATTTACTTAAAAAAAAGATAACCTTTCAAAAGAAATATCCACTGGTATTAATGCTAGAGCCTCTTTTTCAGTGTAATCTTGCTTGTGCTGGATGCGGTAAAATTGATTACCCGAATGATATTTTAAAACAAAGAGTGTCTCTTGAACAAGCCATTCAAGCGGTTGATGATTGCGGAGCCCCTATTGTCTCTATCCCTGGTGGAGAGCCTCTTATTCATCAAGAAATGCCGGCTATTGTGGAAGCTTTGGTCAAAAGAAAAAAATTCGTTTATTTATGCACCAATGCACTTTTGCTTATAAAAAAACTAGATGACTACAAACCCTCTGTTTACCTTACTTTTTCTGTTCATCTTGATGGTAATCAAAAGCGTCATGATGAATCTGTTTGTAGAGAAGGGGTCTATGTCAAAGCAGTAGAGGCCATCCAAGAAGCACTTAAACGAGGCTTTAGAGTAAGTATTAACTGCACTTTATTCAACCAGGAAGATCCAAAAGAGGTTGCTGATTTTTTTGATGAAGTGACTAAGCTTGGGATTGAAGGTATTACGCTATCGCCTGGTTATAGCTACGATCATGCCCCACGCCAAGATGTTTTCTTAGGAAGAAAATCTAGCAAAGAATTATTTAGGGCTATTTTTGCACACAAAAAAGATCGCAAAGCTAAATGGCCCATCAGCCACTCTGCTTTATTTATTGATTTTTTATGTGGCAACCAAACCTATCAGTGCACGCCATGGAGCAATGTTACTTATAATGTTTTTGGCTGGCAAAAACCATGTTATCTCTTGGTGGATGAAGGCAACACGCCTAGTTACCAAAAACTGATGGATGAAACACCTTGGGAAAACTATGGTGTTGGAAAGAATCCTAAATGTGATAACTGCATGGCTCACTGTGGCTATGAAGGCTCAGCGGTCAATGACACTTTTGCTCATCCCTTGAAAGCGTTATGGGCAAGTCTTCGCGGCCCGAAAGTTAAAGGCAAAATGGCTGCAGAGCTACCTATTCTTTATAATAAATCAGATATCTCTATTAAAACTATTTCAAAATCATCATGACCAAGATCTTGATTACTGGCGGCTATGGATTTATGGGGCAAGCGATTGCCAAAAGAGCTCATCGCCTGGGATTAGATGTCACGCTATTAGACATTATTCCCGCCAAAATGGATAGCGATTTTCATTTTATTCAAGGTGATGTCACATCGCTTAAAAGCCTCTTACATAGTTTTCATGATCAAGACTGCGTTATTCATGCTGCAGCCAACCCGAATCTTTGGAGTAAATCCAGTCAAGATCTCATGACCGTTAACTATCAAGGCACCTTGAATGTCCTTCAAGCTTGCCAGGCTTTAAACATTCCAAAACTTATTCATATATCTTCTGACTGCACTTTAGTTTCTCCCACAAACAAAGTGATCACTGAAAATTCTCAAACTCATTTTAAAGATATGAAAGGGACTTATTGCCAAAGCAAATGGCTTGCCGAAAAAGAAGTGATGAGCGCTAACTGTAAAGATTTTAGCACTTTTGTCATTAACCCAGGGATCCCTATTGGCATGACTCATCAAAAGGCCCCTTTTGTTCAAATGCTACAAGCGTTTATGGCAGGCCATATCAAAGGCACCATCAGCGGTAACTTAGGATTAATTCATATCGATGATTTAAGCGAAATCACACTCAAAGTATTAACCCACGGCGAAAAGGGAAACCGATATTTAGGCGTTGGAGATGTTTGGTCGTTAGATAAAGTGTTTTCCGAGCTTGCCCGTATGGTTCACCGAGCACCACCTAAGTGGCATATTCCACTTTGGCTGGCCAAAGTATCTGCTCTGTGTGAACAAAGCTATGCGCGTTGCTCCAAGCATCAGCCTTTAGCAACCTTAGCAGGCATTTATCTAGCGCAACACACTCAGCACATTGATACACGCGTCACGCAGGAGAGACTTCAAGTTCAGTTCTCCCCTATCGAGCCAGCTCTCAACCAAATGCTGCTACCTTTTAAGTCTAACGTTTAATCTGAAACAATCGATCAATTTTAGATTCTAAAACTTCTTGTCCGCTGAGTTGAGGGTAATTTTCATGATTTGGCCCGCGTAAAGGATTATGAGTCCTGAAAAATATCAACGGATCATTATGAACATAGTGCCCCATATGCGGAACAACGTCATGGGTCACTTCACAATCATGGATATTTCTTAAATCATTTTTTAAGGTCATGACTCGAGCCAATAATGTGTTCTTTTGCGTACCACTTTTTAAATCATCCGCCTGCATAGACAATGATTTAATTTCTCGCCAAAGATTTTTTTTCTTTTTATTGGTTGCGCTTCTCAAGCCTAAATGTAAAGATGCTGGCTCCGTGATTCTACTATCATGACGAGCGACGATGTAATCTTTCGCATCTTCCGGGATCTGGTGATAAGCTGTTAGTGCATCCATTTGACCAAAAGTGACATGACAAAATAATCTCATCCATGGCATCAACATGCTGGCACAAAACGTCGGCACAACGGCTGATAAAATACCGACGCCAGCGCCAATGCCTAAACCGATAGCACTCACAGCACCTAAAGTTGCCCCTAACCCAAACAAGGTAGAAACTCCTAAAGCGAGTAGACCTGGCGTAATCGCATAGATAGCAGTATTTATCAAAGCACTAATAGGTTGCCCCATGACCCCAATAAGCTCGGCACTGATATTAGACAAAGAGCGTTGGTTCACTAAACGGATGGCTTTTACTTTGTCTTTATCTTCTGGTGCCGCCTTTTTCTTATCTTCTTGGTACAATTGATTGACCATCATGGTACAAATAGCACCTCCTAAGGAGAAGCCATTAAAAAGAATATCCTGATTCTTAAATCCCTGCTGTCGAAAATAAAGAGCTACCGCTTTAGCATCATCAATCCAATCCTGCTCGCCGTACACAATCCCGGTGCTTGCGTGAACATTTCGGAAGTTAAAAGCGGCTATCAAAGCATCTGGATATTTTTTAGCAAGTTTTAAAAGCTGCGAGTGCTTAGGCTCATAGCCATGACCATTTCCAACAGCTATCACAATAACTCTTTTATGATTCGTAGTTTTAGCTTTATGAAAGATTGAGACGTTAATGCTGGCGCCGCCCGAAGATTCAAGTTGCTCTTGTTGGATACGAACTCCTTGACGAAGTTTAACCTTTCTTAAGTCTTCGAACTCATCCTTACGATTTTGAGAAACCATAAGTTTTCTAGAAGCTGTCGGCCCAAAAAGCCACTGAATGATGTTCATAAATATTTACCTTACTTGGCGAGTGTCTAACTCTAGGTTTGTAAAAACCCCTGGAATACCGAGGGTTATGAGTTAACGCTCACTCATGAAATCTCAGTGAATCTAATTCACTTAATATGGCGCTATAATAATAGACTCAGCAACACTTTTCACGTGTATAATCACTTCATAGGCATTATTTATGCAAATTAGACCAGTTTGGAGGAAAAAATGACCGAAAACTTAGAAACGTCAATAACTAACTTTATGATTGATTTGCATGAATTCATCGATTGGACCAAGCATTGGGGCTCTCCTAGGACTGCGCGCGAAGAGACTACTTACTTTGAGCTACAAGGAAAGATCTTACAAGAGAAGGTTGGGCTCAAACCATTTGTTCATCAGCTGAGAGTCACGCTAGAGGGCTTTCTAGAGGATTATAGAAAAGAGCTGCACGCTAAAGAAAAAATTGGTAATGAATTTTTAGAAAAATCATCTAAGATCATTGATCTTGCCGAGGCATGTCATGATAGCCTATCATCTGAAGATAAAGAGTTACATGACTCAATAACAAAAATGATTGAATCAGCCATGTCTCACTTAAAAGCGGATTCTAGTTCCAAGTAAATTTTATGAAGAGCAGCGTTTTGTTAACACGCTGCTCTTCTTTCAAAGCTAATGGCTTGTCTTCTTTTGGCTCACTTTTCGTGTAGCATTTAATATTTTTAATAGATTTTCACTATCATAATAACCTGGTAGCAAAGTACCATCATCAAGAACCATCGTTGGCGTCCCTGAGACTCCAGCCATAACCCCTAAATGAAATTGCTCGTCAATTTTATGGTTATCGCAAGTTTTAGTCGCAATAGGCAATCCTTGTTTTGCTTTTGTCATCGCTTCTTTAGGATTATCTGAACACCAAACATGAACAGCCTTATCATAGGATGTACTTTTAGCACCGGCACGTGGAAACGCCAAATATTTAACAGTAATACCGCGTTTATTCAAATCTTTAACTTGAGCATGAAATTTTCGGCAATAGCCACAATCAATATCAGTTAAAACAGTTATTTCGAAACGTGACTTGGGCGCCTCATAAATAATCATATGCTCAGCACCAAGGTTTTTAATCGCAAGTAAACGTGCGTTTTTTCTGGCATTTTCAGTGATGTTTGTTTCACCATCTTTTAAATCAAGAATATCTCCAGAGATAGCAAATTGAGCATCCTTAGTCACGTACATAATCACTGGCCCTGAAGTGATTTGATAAATACCTGAGATTGGACTTTCTTCAATCTTATCAATGGCGAGACTTGGAAGACTTTTTTTGAATCCTTCTCGAATATTTTTTTCTGTATCTTGAGGCACTTCGGCCATCGTTTGCAAGCTAATCAGGCAAGCTCCCAAAAAAACAAAAGCTTTTGATAGATAATTCATACAATCCCTTATTTCGAATTCTAAATCATTCAATACAATTCTTTCTCCTTTTAGCATAAGCCTTCATGCTTTAATAGCCAAGTTTTTATTGCCATTTTAGGTCCACTGGTTTCCCCACTAAAACCTCCTAATCCAGATTTTGCAACAACTCGATGACATGGCACAAGAATAGGGCACGGATTCGCACGAAGCGCACCTCCAACAGCTCTAGGAGAGCTCTGTATTTTTTGTGCAAGCTGTCCGTAGGTTAAAACAGATCCGACACGAATTTGAAGCAAAGCATGCCAAACTTTTTTTTGGAAAGGTGTTCCTATCAAGCAAAAATCGAGATCAATCGCTTTATTGGGATTATCAAAATAAATATCAAATTGCTTTTGCAAGTAGCGCTGATTAGCGGAAGGCTTTTCGGATAGCTTTTCATCCTTGAGATCGGAGCATAGAAAATGGACACCGATAATTTTTTCGTGCTTTGACTGAATGCTAAGAGGGCCTAAAGGAGAC
>CAYGPI010000106.1:0-7849 GCA_964351745.1 uncultured Francisellaceae bacterium | reverse complement strand
ATTTTTGGGTGCCTTTAATGATAACGTCTATCGAATCTCTCTTATGATTCTGATTGCAGAAACTTTTGCTAAAGCGAATCAAGATCAAGCTGACTTTCTTGTAAACGCTTGCGCCGCTCTTTTTATTCTTCCTTTCTTTTTGTTCTCAGCAACCGCCGGGGAAATCGCTGATAAATTTGAAAAAGCCAAGCTTATCCGAATCATTAAATTTTCTGAAATTATGATTATGGGACTTGTTGGTGTTGCTTTCTACTTTGATAGTGTTTATTTTTTGATTGCTATTTTATTCTTAACCGGATGCCAATCAGCTTTTTTTGGACCAATCAAATACAGTATTTTGCCACAACACTTAGATAACTCTGAGCTTGTCGGTGGCAATGGTCTCGTCGAGATGGGCACTTTTATTGCCATTCTATTTGGCACTATCATTGGTGGCCTCCTGATTGGCTTAGAAGACTACGCCACAACAGCCATAGCGATCACAGTTTTGTGTACTGCGCTTTGCGGCTGGCTAGCTTCACTCTTTATACCTAAAGCGACTTTAGAGCAACCCGATCCACTGCTAAAGATCAAATGGGAGCCTTTTAGCCAAAGTTTTAGAATCTTAAAAATAGCCGTTAAAAATAGAGCCGTGTTTCTATCGATGTTAGGCATTTCTTGGTTTTGGTTCTATGGCACTAGTTTTTTAACACAACTCCCTAACTACAATGAGCGATTTTTACATGGCAACGAGCAAGTTATCACTTTAATGCTTGCCATGTTTTCAATTGGGATAGGGCTTGGCTCTATTTTATGCGAAAAGCTATCCAATCATCGCATTGAAATAGGCCTTGTCCCGTTTGGTGCCATTGGTTTAACAGTTTTCGCAATTGATTTAAGTTTTGCCCATGGCGTCTATCCAGAAATGGAAGTTGGCGTCAGAGCTTTTATAGAGAATTCAGGGAATTGGAGATTATTAGCCGATCTAACTCTCATGGGTTTGTTTGGAGGATTTTATATCGTCCCTCTCTACGTGATATTACAAGATCGCTCTGCGCCTGAGCTTCGCTCACGTATCATTGCAGCCAATAATATTATTAATGCTATATTTATGGCCGTGGCGTCCATTCTAGCCATCGGACTTCTTATCCTAGGGTTAAATATCCCTCAATACTTCTTAGTCATTGCCCTCATGAATCTAGCTGTAACGCTTTATATTTTTTGTGTTGTTCCTGAATTTTTAGTGCGCTTTATTATTTGGATTTTGATCCACTCACTCTATCGTGTCGATGCCAAAGGCGTTGAAAATATTCCAAGTAAAGGACCTGTAGTGATATGCTGTAATCATGTCAGCTACTTAGATCCCCTTATCATCATGGCTATTGTCCAAAGGCCTATTCGTTTTGTCATGGATCATAATATTTTTAAAATTCCATTTTTAAGCTTTATCTTCAAAAGCGCCGGCTGCATTCCTATTGCCCCAGAAAAGGAAAACCCGGAAATTAAAAAGCAAGCTTTTATCCGAGTAGCGCAGGCTCTTAAAGACGATCAGGTCGTTGGCATATTTCCTGAAGGTGGCTTAACACCTGATGGAAGTATTCAAGTCTTCAGACCTGGGATTAACCAAATCATTCAAGAAACACCTGCCATGGTGGTTCCTTTGGCATTGAAAGGTATGTGGGGTAGTTGGTTTAGTCGCAAACATGGTAAAGCGATGCTCCATTTCCCAAGAAAGTTTCTCTGGGCAAAAGTTGGCGCATCTATAGGTCAAGCTATACCTCCAGAAAAGGTTTCGCGCCAAGAGCTACAACAAAAGATTGAAAAGCTCCGAGGGGAAGAAGCTTAGTCACGCCACTCAATCGGTGTTGGGCGACCATCATCATCGATCGCTACATAGGTAAATAACCCTTTTGTCACGCGGTGACGAGTTTCGTCACTGCGCCGATGCACCCAAGCATCAACGGCAATAGTCACAGAGGTGTTTCCTTTACGCTGAACATTTGCATGACAACTAAGTAAATCGCCAACATACACTGGGCGTATAAAGACCATACCATCTACAGCAATCGTAGTAAGTCTTCTGTCTTTGGTGCATTGATGCGCAAGTACGCTGCCCCCCAGATCCATTTGCGATAGCAACCAGCCTCCAAAAATATCACCATACACATTGGTATCAGAAGGCATCGCAATGCAACGAGTCACAAGTTTACCGTTAGGCTTTTGTATATCTGTCATTTAATCCTCGAACTCTAATATCTTCCTTGAGGCGGCAAAAGAATCTCCAAATCTATCCAGCCCATCCTGGCGCATTCTTTCGGCTTGTGTCTTAAAGTACAGTTGTAAGTGCTCTAAGCTAGCGACTTCATAACGAACACTCCAAATAGGAGAATCTCCAGCATGCTTCTCCTTCAATAGTGTAGCAGCCAAAAATCCATCAATACTTAACATGTCTTTGATATGTTTTTTTAACCAGGCTAAAAAGGCTTGCTTAATACTAGAATCAACTTCGAGGTTAACTTCATATATAATGGTCATAATCACTCCACAAGGATTTTACATTGCAATTTGCTAAAGTTATTGAACAAACGCCACTCACCTGGCGCCAACGAGCTAAGCGGCTCCACATTATCTTGGCTATTTTAGCGATTGGAGCCATAGCTGTCATAGGTCGGCTAGGATTTTTACAGGTTGCTAACAAAGATTTTTTAAATCGACAAGGTGATGCGCGAACCATTCGCTCTGTTACCATGCCCTCTTACCGAGGACTTATCACCGATAGACACGGCAAACCCATTGCCGTAAGCACCCCAGTTGACTCCATATGGGTCAACCCAAAACATTTTGCAGCAACGACCCAGCAATTATCAAAACTGAGTAAGATATTAGAGAAACCAGCGCACGACATTACCACAAAGATAAAACAACACGAACATCGTAGCTTTGTCTACATTAAAAGAGGCCTTGCTCCAAGCGAAGCACAAGCCATTAAAAGACTTAACATTGCTGGCCTTAGCGTTGAGCGTGAATTTCGCAGGTACTACCCCGCGGGCCCCGTCACAGCTCAGCTGTTGGGATTTACAAATATCGAAGATCAAGGCCAAGCTGGTATTGAACTAGCCTTTGAAAATTGGCTCAGACCCGAGCAAGGTAAGAAGTTAGTGCTTGAAGACAGAATGGGGCATTGGGTTAGTGATCTCGATCATACCAAAGTACCTAAAGCCGGTGAAGATCTAGCCTTAAGCATTGATCTTCGGATCCAAACACTGGCCTACAATCACTTAAACAAAGCCTTAAAAAAACTTAATGCAAAATCTGCAACGCTCACGATGATAGACGTGCAAACTGGTGAAATCTTAGCCATGGTTAGCGCTCCATCCTTCAACCCAAATGATTACCATCAACGTCAAGGTGAACATCTTCGAAATCGATCGTTAACCGATCAAATAGAGCCTGGCTCAACAATTAAAACCCTTTCCATGGTCAGCCTCTTAGAGCACAGCCCCCATGAATCTCACGATACTATTGATACAGCCCCTGGATTGTACCGCATTGGAAAACATACAGTCAGAGATGTTAGAAATTATGGGACCTTAAGCCTTAATCAAATTTTGGTCAAATCCAGTAATGTTGGCCTCTCAAAATTAATCATCGAAAGGCCATCGTCCGAGCTCCTCAGTACTTTTCGCAAATTTGGCCTAGGAGAAGAGCCAACCCACCAGTTTCCAGGAGAAATGCCTGGTATCGTACCAGATGAGTCAAATATTCCCTTTGTAACAGCCACGCTATCTTTTGGCTACGCCTTAAGTACCACACCTATTCAAATTGCAAGAGCTTACGCGATTATCGCTAACCGAGGCTATAAAAAACCTTTAAGTTTATTAAAAATCCAAGATCATGATAAGGTCAATGCAGAGCAAATTATCACAGAAAAAACAGCAGATGAAATCGTTAAGATGCTTACTGAAGTGATGGATTCAACCGGTACAGGTAGGCGAGCACGTATTCCTGGCTACAAAACGGCAGGTAAAACAGGGACAACTCGCCTTGTTGGCTCCAATGGATATGACAAAAACCGTCACAATGCCATGTTTGTAGGATTCACACCAGTCAATAACCCACGTTTAGCAACGGTTGTTTTGATTGAAGAGCCGGAAGAATCCGGCATACAAATTTACGGTGGTGTTGCAGCCGCGCCTATCTACGCTGAAGTTGTGAAAGGCGCCCTGCACATTCTTAATATTCCACCAGATAACGCTTAAATAAGACTTATCAAGGTTGGTATGCAACGATGGACCAAGACTGTCCTTTTTTCTGTGCGACACGCTTTGATGCAAAGTCAGGCGTGTTCACTTCGAAAAAGGTAATATAATTGGGATCAATATAATAGCCAACAAAGGTATCTGGCATAGGGATATTGTCGGGATACGCCAGCTCTAGAGCTGCCAGCTTATCTCGCATCACTTGATCACCATCGTTAAGTTCACTCCTGTGATCAGAAGCCATAAACCGAAGTTGCATCCAACGCGGCATTTTTAACCATTTTTCCTGAACGACTTCGTCTTTTAAAAAACGAGCTTTTCCGTCAACCGTGATTTGCTTGCGGATCGTTGGCAGCCAGATATTTAAACTTGTATACGGATTGCGTTGAATATAAGCCACTTTCTTTGATTGAGCATGTGTATAAAAACTAATATGCTGATTATCGTCCCAAAAAATATTGACCATTCTAGAGCTAGGCTTATATTTTGGAGTTACCGTCGCTAAATTACCAGAGACGTGACGTTGGCCTGCTGATTCTTTCTCTAACCACTCAATCATGGTTTCTTCAGGATTCTCATTCAATGGCTCGCCTAAACAAGGCATCGCTAAAACTGCCATCACCATAACACAGATTATTTTTCTCATGACACTCTCCCAAACAACTTAAAATTCGAATGCATGTACATCAATATGTACCAAACAACCTATCCCCTGCATCACCAAGCCCTGGTAAGATATAAGCTTTACTACTTAAGCCTCTATCAATACTTGCCGTGTAAATTGACACATCAGGATGATGCTCAGCAAAAGCTTTCACACCCTCTGGTGCCGCTAGAATGCAAATAAAAACTATCTCTTTAATCCCTTGCTCTTTTAGCCTCGCGACAGCGCTGATGGCTGAGCCGCCTGTTGCTAGCATTGGGTCACAAACATAGAAAAAGCGACGATGACTGTCTGGAGGAATTTTAAAATAATAGTCTTCTGGCTTTAACGTTTCTTCATTTCTAAACATGCCAATATGACCAACTTTAGCGGAAGGCATCAACTGCAACAGGGCATCCACCATACCAATCCCAGCTCTCAAAATAGGTAAAATTACCGGGTTTGGGCCAGCTAATTCTATGACATTTGCCGTTTCCATGGGAGTTTCCACATTCGACTCAACTGTCTTAAGATTTTCAGTAGCCTCATAGCCAAGCATCAATGTAATCTCATTAACCAACTCTCTAAATAATTTATGGTTAGAGCGCTTATCTCTCAAAAGGGCTAATTTGGATTGCACAAGTGGGTGCTCAACAACAAAAACATTTTTAAAATCTGGCGCTATTTTTATACTCATGATTATTCTTATCCATTTGGTTTACACAGAGAGCTACAAATACACGGATAAACTCTTAAGAAGGCCTAAAGCGCCACCAAAGACACCCCCCCATACAACCAGCCATCCTAGATGACGATGCATGATATCCTTCATCAAAGTTTTAACCATTTGGGGAGTCATTTCGTTTAATCTGTCATCAACAATAGACTCTAACTGGCGACCCAGTGACTGAGTCAAATCCTTCGTGTCTATCGTTTGCGTCAATCTTTCTTGAAAAGCTTTGTTTCCTAGATGCTCCGTAATGGTCTCTTTCATCTTTTCTTCAAATTTTGGCCGAATCGGCAACAAAGCCTTTTCACCACCAACCATCTGCAACATACTACCAAAAGAAGAATTCATGATAGCGTCAACTAAGCCTTGGTACATAGCGTAGTTGTGAATGGCATCAGCCAGCTTAGGGGCATGAACCAAAAAACTACCTTTTTGTTGCTCTACCAACAAAGTTAAATATTCTTCTGTAAAAAATTGCTCTTGAACAAGAGTCTTGATTGCTTCTTTTAATTCTTCAAAACGAGATTGAATAATCCCTGAACCATAAAATAGCGGCACACGCTCAAACAACATATGAACAGCAATCCAATTAGTCAAAGCACCAGATAGTGCAAAAAAACCAATATTAGCAATCATCTCCTTAGCCATTTTATCTTGTATAAAAAGACTTAGAAAAATAACCATAGCTGCCAACACATTGGTTAAGTGGCTTTTATTAAAAAAATTTATCGGTGAGATTGAATTCATGCTAGTGATAGGCTAATTGGAGTACAGCGATTCTAACAAAAAAGTACCCAGATGCCTAGCCAAGCCAGCCAACTTAAATATTGATTATCGACCGCTTGTCATAAAAATTACAACCTTCGAGCTTCTCTTATTAATTGAGCTTCAACACGCATAATGTGTTGGATCAAACGCTCCATGTCCTCTTCACGCATAAAATCAAAGATGGCACCTAATAGATAAATCTGCTCTTGCGACTCATCTAACGTTGCTTTTTGCTCTACTTTTTTGCAATTGGCCATATGACCATAAGCAAATAAATACGTTTTTGAAGGCAGAAGAATAAGTTCAATGGCACAATCGTCACCGATCTCCCATGCTTGATTGGAGTAAAGCCCAACCCCTGACGCACTTAAGCTTACGGTTTCTCTTGGCTTGCTCATCAAGCTTTGATAAGCATCTGACACCAATCCACCATGCGCTAATAAATTAAGCTTTCGATTCAATAAAGATAAAGCAGATTTTAAATTAAGATCTCGAATTTTATCTAAATGATCTTGCAAAGATGACTCTAAACTTAAATATAATCTAGACACATCCGGTAATGTTAACTCTTCTTTTTTAAGACGCTGGATCCCTGCTAATTTGTCATCTTTATTGATGGGTTGAACCTGAATAATGAGTTCATCCTCAACTCTAAAAAAGTGACGTCTTTCAAGATAATCTGTATCACTCATTTTTTGATCTTCCGTTAATCAACTGATGAATTTGGTGTTGCATACTCTTGCCATGGCTTAAAGGTTCTTTGCTGATTTTTTCTATAAGTCTTATAATTTAGATTCAGATCATTTGGCTTGAACTCAGGTTGAACATTATCCTTACGCACCGATTCTTCTCCAAGTTTTCTGCTAATTTTTTGCATCGCTGTGCCATCGTATTGAAGTAAGTCAATTTCATCAATTTTTTTGAAATCAGGCCTATCTCCTTGAACCAGTATGAGCTCAACTCGACGGTTGCGTTTTCTATTGGCAGCACTATTATTGTCAAATAAAGGTTTTGTATCTGCAAATCCAGCAACACTCATTCTCATCTTGGGAATATCACCCTCATCTAACAAAGCATGAGCGACTTCAACAGCTCTTTGGGCAGATAGCGCCCAATTTGATTTAAATTGACTATTGTAAATGGGAATATTATCCGTATGACCATTCACAGTAATATCGCCTGGTAAATCTTTAACAACATTATTTAATTTTTTAACCACGGGATAAAAATCTGGCTTAAGAGCGGCTAAACCGGATTCAAATGATCCTTGCTCCATAATTCGAATAATCACTCGTTGCCCAAAAGCTTCAACCTCAATGCTGCCCTCCATAATTTCTTGGGCAAGTGCTTCAGCAATATGCTCTGCTGTTAACTCTTCATCTGCTTTTTTACCTTCCTCTTTAGATTCAGGGGCATCATCTGAGTCAGCCTTTTCTTGGTCTGAAGATTTTTCTTTACTCAGTCCTTTGG
>CAYGPI010000105.1:0-7852 GCA_964351745.1 uncultured Francisellaceae bacterium | reverse complement strand
CTATGTTCCACGTGAAACATCCAAACCCTAAGGCTTGCTGGCAATGTTCCACGTGGAACATCTGTAACCCTATGCTCCAAGTGAAATATCTGAGGTTCATGTTCTATTGGAGGCGTATGCTCCACGGGAATAATCATAAGTTATGAGATGATTGGCTATGCTCAGATTAAAAGTATGAAATCCATGATTTCTTGTTGTGCTAAATATGCGGTTTTCTTGGTAGGTTGGCGCAGGGCTTGGTTGATATGCAATTTGAGTCTTTTGTGGATAGTTTTTTGCAAATTATCTGCTTCTTAATAATATTGATTTAAATTAGTAAGATAGAGCACGAATGTTGTGGATACACCTGTGGATAACCTGGTGAATAACTTTGTTGGCTACCCTAGTTTTCAGCTATGTTTTTTTTCAGTGCTCCAGAGAAGGGGGCTTTGCCTGTGTTGAGATATCGCCTTTGCTCGCCTTGCGATTTTAACCGCGCTTCTATGGTGAGTGGGGTGGGCTATTGCTATGTAATCATGCTGGTTTGGTCGGAAAAAAAAGCATTTTTAGGGTGGATCTGTTAGAATAACAGGTGGTTGATGACCGCCTTATTTTTATTCATTAATAGTTTATTTAACACGATTGGGATAAATGCAAAACCATGACTTCAGAGACAACGGCTTCTTACGATTCCTCAAGCATTAAAGTTCTATAGGGGCTTGATGCCGTTCGAAAGCGCCCTGGTATGTACTTCGGAGACACTGTTCACGGAACGGGTTTGCATCACATGGTGTTTGAAGTGGTTGATAACGCCGTTGATGAGGCTTTAGCTGGGCATTGCTCTCTTATAGAGGTTGTCATTCATCCTGACGAGTCCATTTCTGTCACAGATAATGGTCGAGGGATCCCTGTCGACCTTCACTCTGAAGAGGGCGTTTCTGCAGCTGAAGTCATTATGACGGTTTTGCACGCTGGCGGTAAATTCGATGATAACTCTTATAAAGTCTCAGGCGGGCTTCATGGGGTTGGTGTTTCAGTAGTTAATGCTCTTTCTGATGAGTTGAAATTAACGGTTAGAAGGGGTGGCAAGCTTTATTATCAAGAATATGAGAAAGGGGTGCCGATGGCCCCGATTGCTCCTATCAGTGATACAGATAAAACCGGCACTCATATTTGGTTTAAGCCTAGTCCTACCACTTTTTCAAATATCGAATTTCATTACGATATCTTGGCCAAGCGCTTAAGAGAACTTTCCTTTTTAAATTCGGGCGTTCATATTAAATTGCTTGATGAGCGATCTGGTAAAGAAGATACTTTTTGCTACGAAGGTGGCATCTGCGCTTTCGTTGAATTTTTAAATAAAAAGAAAACACCCGTTCATCCAACTGTTTTACACCTTTCTAGTGTCAGAGGCGATGTGCAGGTTGAGCTGGCTCTACAATGGAATGACTCGTATCAAGAAAGTATTTTTTGTTTTACTAATAATATTCCACAAAGAGATGGTGGTGCGCATTTATCGGGATTTAGATCAGCCTTAACAAGAACACTTAATACCTATATCGAAAAAGAAGGTGTTTCTAAGAAAGCGAAAGTTAACGCAACTGGAGATGATGCTAGAGAAGGGCTTACCGCTGTTGTCTCTGTGAAGCTTCCAGATCCTAAATTCTCATCACAAACAAAAGATAAGCTAGTTTCTTCGGAAGTAAAAGCTGCCGTTGAATCTGTTCTTGGAGAGCATTTTAATAGTTTCTTGTTAGAAAACCCTTCTGAGTCTAGGGCTATTATTTCTAAAATTATTGATGCGGCACGAGCTAGAGAAGCCGCAAGAAAAGCCAGAGAAATGACCCGTCGTAAGGGCGCCTTAGATATTGCTGGGTTGCCCGGGAAATTGGCCGATTGTCAGGAAAAGGATCCGGCGCAGTCAGAGATATACCTTGTCGAGGGTGATTCAGCTGGTGGAAGCGCTAAGCAGGGGCGTGATAGAAGGACGCAAGCTATTTTGCCACTTAAGGGTAAAATACTGAATGTTGAAAAAGCGCGCTTTGACAAGATGTTATCTTCACAAGAAGTGGGTACGCTGATCACAGCTTTGGGTTGCGGGATAGGTCGAGAAGAATATAACCCAGATAAAGTTCGTTATCACCGAATTATTATCATGACCGATGCTGACGTCGATGGATCTCATATCAGAACTTTATTGTTAACATTTTTTTATAGACAAATGCCAGAGCTTATTGAGCGAGGGTATTTGTATATTGCTCAGCCGCCGCTTTATCGTGTTAAAAAGGGCAAACAAGAAACCTACGTGAAAGACGACGGTGCTCTACGAGATTTGTTAACCCAAATTGCCTTGGACGAAGCGAGCTTGCATGTTAATGAGCAGGCGCCTCCCATTCAAGGAAAAGCTCTTCAAGAGCTTGTGGAAGAGTATAATACCGTACAGGCCCATATTGCTCGACTTTCTAAAAAATACCCAGCAGAAATCATGAACAAACTTTTTGATGCAGTAGCTGTATCTCAAGAAGACTTGAAGAATGAGCCAAAAATGAAGGCCTGGGTAGGTGAACTGCAAGACGCACTAAACTTTGGTAAAACAAATGGGCATAGGTATAAACTTGAGCTAGAGCATGATGCTGAATTTGATGTTTATTATCCCCATGCCTATATGACAACACACGGCGTGAGCCAGGGCTATCAATTTAAACATGACTTTTTTGTGTCAAAAGAGTATCGGGCTCTGGTTAAACTTGGCGAAACCATGAAAGAGTTACTTGAGACTGGTGCTTATATTAAGCGTGGTGAGAAATCTCAGCCTGTTTCAAGTTTCACTGATGCTTTAGATTGGTTGATGGCTGAAGCCAAGCGTGGCCAGCAAATTCAGCGGTATAAAGGCTTGGGAGAGATGAACGCTGTCCAACTTTGGGATACAACAATGGATCCAGAGGTGCGCCGTCTTATACAGGTCAAGATCGAAGATGTTGTTTCTGCAGATCAGATTTTTACAACTTTAATGGGCGATCAAGTTGAGCCCAGAAGAGAGTTTATAGAAAATAATGCTCTTAATGTCGGAAACCTGGACATTTAAAAATAAGCCTCCATTCTCTGGGGGCTTTTTTTCGTCTAATAGCTAAGCTTTTTGTTGGTGCTATCTCTCATAACTGCTTGATCGACACAAGAGGGGCTTGGTTTTTGTTTGACATGCTCTTGTGCGTGAAGGATAGCTTTATTGCTTTCTTCTAGTAAATCGCCAAAGGCATCATATATCTGACACAATAGCCCTGACTCAAAACCAAGGTTTTCATCTCTTAACACCCCAGCTAGATTATTTCTGTGAACAACGACAAAGTTTCTAATGGTGGCTTGAATATCTTTACCCATCACTTGCAAGAGCTCATCTTCAGCATCTGTAAATTTTTGGGCAAGCTCGTAAGCTTTGTAAAAATCAAACAACCATAGGTCGCCAGTTTTATCACTTTGATTGACTGGGTTATTCGTTAGGTGTTGCATCCATCGATCAATCCCAAAGAGCTGCTTATGTTGGCTTGTTGGGTGAGCTACCGTAAATAGAGCTGAGGCAACAATTTTTTTATCAGACTCTCCTTCTTGTGACAAAAGAGTCTCTAGGTTTTTCCAGAGTAAATCTTTGCAAGAATTAATAAAGGTTTTCTCTTTCATTGCGCTCTCCAGCCGGGTTGTCAAAAGGCATTATGCTTTTTACTATTCTAAATGAATATGGCTCATGACACATTAATTTACACATATAAAAAATGCATATTAATTTTTCATATTCATTAATCTTAAATCAAAAGATAATGGAGTTGGCAGTTTGGCATACGCTTCTAGGGTTAAATTTGCAGGTTGTTGCTATAGATAAGTTAATGGATAAAAATTATAAGTGCAGGGCAAAGTCTAGCAGCGTTTTGTAAACAGGGATTTTATAGCGTTTAATTTCATCTTGCTTCAATGTTTTTAGGCCATTTCCGGTTTCAACAAGGACAGGTTTACATCCGGCTGCCATCGCTGCTTTTAAGTCTCGCAAGGAATCACCGACAAAAGGCGTTTCCTTTAAATGGGCATTGGTCACTTGCTCTAGTTTGTAGAGCAGGCCAGGTTGAGGCTTTCTACAAAGGCACGCATCATCAGGACCGTGTGGGCAATAGACAATATGCTCAATGTTGGCATTAAACGTTGCTAATTCCTGGTTCATTTTTAAATGGATTTGCGCGAGGGTTGCTTCATCATAAAGTTTGCGTGCAAGCCCAGATTGGTTGGTCGCCACAGCGACGCGGTATCCCTTTTGATTCATCATGGCGATGGCTTCAAGGCTGCCTTGAAGAGGCAGCCATTCATCAGGGCACTTGATGTAGTCAGGTGAGTCTTGATTGATCACGCCGTCTCTATCAAGAAATATCCAAGATGACTTCATGATAGTCTAGAAATATCCGCGACTTGTCCAAACAGATTGTGCAAATTCGTTAATAAATTGATTCTGTTTTGTCTTAATGGCTCATCTTCAACATTAACCATTACGTGTTCAAAAAAGTTATCAACGGAAGTCTTTAACTGGGCTAGCTCGTTAAGGGTTTCGGTATATTTACTTTCAGCTAAAAAGGGAGAAGTGCGCTCTTTCAAACGCTCAAGCGTCTCATATAGCTCACTTTCGGCCGGCTCTGCTAGCGCGCTCGTATTAATTTCAGGGTTAATATTAAAATTTATGGTTGCGCCACTTTTCGATAAGATGTTGCGAACTCTTTTGTTCGCGCTCGCAAGAGCTTCAGATTCTGGAAGGTTTTGAAAATGATTGACCGCTTCTATTCTTTTAGAAAAATCTAAAGGGTTTGAAGGGGTCTTGATGGCAAAAACAGCATCAATTGTTTTCGGATTCACACCTTTGTCTTGATACCAGGCTCTAAATCTTTCGAAGCAAAAAGCTAGAATGTCAGGAATAACATCGTCTGAAACACTTGATCTATAGCCTGAAACAGCTTCAGAAATTAAATTTTTAAGATCTAAAGCTAAAGATTTTTCAACCAAAATTCTTAGGATACCTAGACATGAGCGTCTCAGACCAAAAGGATCTTTGTCGCCTGTCGGGATCTTGCCAATGCCAAAGATGCCAACTAGAGTGTCTAACTTGTCAGCAAGGCTTAAGCAAAGACCTGCTTGAGATTCTGGTAAGTTATCGCCCGAGAATTTAGGTAAGTAGGATTCTTTTATCGCAACCGCAACCTCAGGTGTTTCTCCGCCTGCAAGGGCGTAGTAATAACCCATGATACCTTGTAGTTCTGGAAATTCTCCAACCATCTCTGTCAGCAAGTCACATTTGCTTAGGGTGCCGGCACGCTCAGCATGGTGAGCTGGGGCATTGATTAACGAAGCGATTGTCTTCGCTAATTTTTTAACGCGATTCGTTTTGTCTAACAGGGAGCCAAGCTTCTTTTGAAAAATCATTTTGCCCAGGCCTTCCTGGTGACTCTCAAGAGGTTTTTTGCAGTCTTGGGTAAAGAAAAACTGAGCATCGCTTAGCCTTGCATGCATCACTCTTTCGTTGCCATGAATAATCAGGCCAGGATCCATCGGGCTTGTGTTGGCCGTTAAAACAAAGGTCGGCAAAAGCTTTCCGCTCATGTCTAAGAGAGGAAAACATTTTTGATGATGTTGCATAGCTGTGATTAAGGCTTCTTGCGGCACATTTAAAAAAGAAGGCTCAAAGTGAGCCAAGATAGGTGTTGGCCACTCATTTAGCCCTGTGACGAGATCAAGTAAGTCTTCATCAATTTTTGCCGTGGCTTGGATCGAGGATGCAAGATTATTTGTGTTTTCTACAATAGAGTTTTTTCGCTCTTGATAATCGGCAATGACGTGGGCATTTCGCATCACATCCAAATATTGGCTAGCATGAGAAATCATGACTGGCTCAGGATGATGAAAGCGATGACCTCTTGATTGGTTGCCTGTTGGTATACCAAAAATATCAAAGGGTAAAACCGTATCGCCATGCAGAGCTACGCACCAATGCACTGGACGAATAAATTCGTAAGGCTCATTCCCCCATCGCATTTTTTTTCCAATAGGTAGCTTTTCTAGAGAGCGCTTAACAAGCTCTGGCATAAAGTCTTTCGCGCTTTGCCCTTCAATGGTGGCGTCAAAAATTAACCATGATCCCTTTTCTGTTTCTAAGGTTTCAAGGGATTCAACGGTTGTGTTGTTTGAGCGAGCAAAACCTAAAGCAGCTTGAGTTGGCTTGCCATCAGCATCAAAAGCTGCTTGCAAAGCGGGGCCTTTTCTCTGTACTTTTTTGGCTTGCGTTGTTTGGGGGATCCCATCTATGAGAAGGGCTATTCTTCTTGGAGCGACATAGTGAAAGCCTTGGCCAAAAGGAATATTGTTTTTTTCAAGCTCTAATTGTAGGCTTTCTAGCCACGATTGTCCTAGCCTATCAAGACGAACAGGAGGAAGTTCTTCGGTGCCAATTTCAATGAGTAGTGGAGCTGTTTGCATAGTTAATCTTGTTTGTTTTTTAAAAGTGGGCAACCAAGGGCTTCGCGCATATCGAAGTAAGTTTGCGCAACGCCGCGTGCGAGTGTGCGGATCCGAAGAATGTATTGTTGTCTTTCTGTAACAGCAATGGCGCTTCTAGCATCCAGCAAATTAAAAGTATGAGATGCTTTTAAAACTTGCTCATAAGCAGGGAGAGGGCAACCTGATTCGATAAGCATGTTCGCTTCTTTTTCATGGTTGTCAAAATGGGTAAACAGCATAGCTGTGTTTGCTAATTCGAAATTGTAAGTCGACATCTCGATTTCATTTTGATGGAAAACGTCCCCATAGGTGACTGTTCCATGAGGCGTTTTTGCCCAAACTAAATCAAACATGCTTTCTTTATTTTGGATAGCCATAGCTAGCCGCTCAAGGCCAAAGGCAAGCTCTCCCATGACAGGGCTACATTCTAGGCCGCCACACTGTTGGAAATAAGTAAATTGAATAATTTCCATACCATTGAGCCAAACTTCCCAGCCAAGACCCCATGCGCCTAGGGTAGGAGATTCCCAGTTATCTTCGACAAAGCGAATATCATTTTGGTTTGGATCAATACCAACAACTCTAAGAGCTTCAAGACATAGCTCTTGAATATCGGGAGGGCTAGGTTTTAAAACCACCTGATATTGATGAAACATTTGTGTGCGGTTTGGATTATCACCATAGCGCCCATCGGTTGGACGTCTAGATGGCTGAACATGTGCTGCAAACCAGGGCTCAGGGCCAATAGCCTTTAAAAAGGTGGCTGGATGGAATGTGCCCGCGCCAACTTCTTGATCTAGCGGTTGTAAGATAACGCAACCTTGGTCAGCCCAAAAGCGGTGAAACGTTTCTATGAGCTCATGGAAACTTTGTGGTTTTTCTGGAATAGGGTTCATCATTTAACTTTATTTTAAGGTCAATATTTTTGACGTTCATTATATACTAACCCATAGGCATGAACTAGTTAGAGTAATAATAAGTAGTTAAATAACTCGCTCTTAGCTTCTCCAAAAAGTAGGGGAAAATAGAACTAAGACAGTGAATATTTCAAGGCGCCCAATCAGCATTGCAAAACTTAATATCCATTTGCTTAGATCTGACAAAGAGCTAAAATTATCAGATACCCCACCAAGACCAGGTCCTATGTTTGCAAAAGTGGCCACCAATGCTGTGTAGGCAGTCAAAAAATCCATTTCTGTTAACAGTAAAGATAAAAGAAACAAGCTGAAAATAGCAAAATAGATAGCTAGAAAACCCCAGATAGCCTCTATCACTCGATTTGATACGGGCATGGTGCCAAGCTTGATGGATGAATGACCGTGAGGATGGATGAGGCGATACATTTCACGCG
>CAYGPI010000104.1:0-7875 GCA_964351745.1 uncultured Francisellaceae bacterium | reverse complement strand
GACTTAAGGGATTCTTTAGAATGAATCAATTGTATTGGGCGAAACCTGGCTATTTCCGAAAATTTATCATCCCTTTTTTGGGGTATTTTAAGCCATATTTCCATCCGAATCAAAGGTCGAATAGGGCGATAGCCACTTTTTGGCGCCCTATCCTAAAAGCGTATCAAAAAGCATGATAGTGCTTTGATAGCTATCATCGTTGACAATCCTTGATTTCTTTACTTCTTATCTAATCTTCGAGCAGGCCTCGCTTCGGTATTTTTAACGCAGGCTTGTGCTTCAGGGCTATCCAAGCGGAAGGAGTCAACAATAGGCGCCAAGCTTTTTAGCTCTTGCTTGGCTACCTCGGATTCTTCATATAACTTTGTAATGAAGTTTTTTGTATCTCTAACGTAAAATGGATTTAATTTATCTTGGGGGGTATCGAGCGGCTTGCAAAGTTTCTCATATATCTTTTGCTCAGTTTGTGCTTGAGGGATAGATTGCTTTTTATCCTCATCTATCATCAGTAAAATATCTATCACTTCATTGACCCCCCTTCCAAACGGCGGTTGGTCAGCAATCAATTGTTCAAAAATAGAGAAACACTGATTTAAATCATGGGTACCAAATTCATTCTCACTTTTAAAGGCATATGCAACGCTCGAGATTTTTTTTGCTGTGTAGTGAGTTGCGACATGGTGAGTATTGCTATTCCAACCATATAAATATCCAACAGCTGAGCAATAATCATGGATTCGACCGACAACAGAGCGAACCTTGTCAAGGGCTTCATTTCTATCGCCATCAGGCATGCTTTCAAAGGCCTTTGGCTCAGGAGCAGGCCAATGCTTCTTATCTTCAATAAGTTGATAGAGCTGCGGATAGCAGGCTTGATTATTGGCGAGTTGTTGTTTAAGTTTTATTAGATAAAGTTGAAGCATGGCCACTTGGCTGGGATTTTCAGAGGACTTCTCTATCAGTGCTTTCAAAAAAGCAAAGGCACGGCTCATAGGCTCGATGGCTGCCCTTTGAACATTTCCAACAGCATTGTACTGTAAGGTTGCAGCATATTCGCTCAAGAGCTTTGCCGTGCGATTAACATGCTCTAAGAGTTCATCGAGGGAGAGCGCTTCCGGAGTAGCGACAAAGTCTTGCTTGATGACTTTAATGCCTGGATCTATCACATGCTCATTCAAGTAACTTTGAAAATCTTCAAGAGCAGGAGAGAGCATAGCGGCGATATCAGGTGTCACGCCTTGCTCATGGCCAAACTGGCTGCCCATTTTTCCCAAATATCGCATCTGACCAATATGAGCATCTTCTAAGGCATAAAATAACATTTGAGCAATAGAGCCAGCCCCTCTTGCGCAAGGCATCGCATCAGCCAAATAAAAATAAATAGCTTCAATGAGTTTCTGCTTTTCCCGATTGGAAATGGTTGGATCCTCGTTAAGTCGCAAGAATGCATCGTTGGCGAGTTTTATTAAGACGTTTTGGTCTTGACTGTGGAAGATATAAAATTTTTCATCTCCCTCAATAGAAGAGCGTGTGTAAGGTAATGAATCATCCTTAGTTGATGTATGAGCATGGCCAGTTAAAGTCACTCTTCCATCGCTTACTGTAACATTATCCTTTGTTGGATTGCCTCTTAGTAACTCAATCCATGATTTAAACTCAGCATGGAGATCTTTATAGCCGCTGTCAGGATGGTTTTCGATAGGCGTTCTGGCCATACCTCGTCCAATTTTGCCAACTTCAGGCGGATGGCCAAGGGTGGCACCAATCAACACTCGCATGCCAGCCATATGTTTATACAATTCCATGATGGATTCAAATTGATTATTCTTAATCATATCGCTGGTCATTAATATAGCAAGACCGGTTAGTTCTCCCCAAGTTTGTTGCTTATTAGCATCCCATGCTTGTGCAAGGGCTTGATGCTTTGGAAGCATAAGTTTATCGGAAGCTATGGTTTGTGGTCGACTAATGAGCATTGGTGAAATCTCCAGTTTTAAGCGAGGTACCATTGACGTTTTGTGCAGGGTTATCTCTATACATGAAGTATAATGACTTTATGATAAAATTGAGCTGTTATTTTGATCTTAGACCCATGAGGAAGGGGTCGATTTGTAGCAGGTCAATAATAGTTTATGGCCTTATGGCCATATTTGGGCGTTATTGATATAGCTGTCAATCAAGAATCAGAGCGACGACCGTATGGTGACTAGATTTCTTTAGAAAAGCATAAGATGAAATTATTGGCAGGCATTGGAATCTTTTTGGTTAGGACTAGATGCTGATTTTGGCATAATGCTGTGATCTTAGTGGCATCTAAAAGGCCAAAGGAAAGATCTCTAGATTTTAACCATTGATCAAAGGCTTGGTTTGATTCTGAGGTGTATTGGTTATCAAAATTAAAGGGGCCATAAACAATGAGCAACCCATCTTTTTTTAGTCCCACAGATATTTTCTTAATGAGAGTTTCAACGGTATCGTAGGATAAAAAGTGAAAAGTATTGGCCGTATAGAAAACATCGTAAGTTTCTGGATCAAGCTTGTGAATATTGGCATCAAAAGCGATAGGGGAAAGAATGTTATCTATGTCTGAGTCTTTGAGCCAAAAGGTTAGATCGAATACATGCTCTGAAACTTCGCTTGGCTGCCAAGTCAGATGCGGCATCAAAGGCGCAAAGTAGGTGGCATGTTGGCCAGTCCCGGTGCCCATTTCAAAGACTTTCTTTTTATCTTTTAAAAGAGGTAGAAGTTGCTCTAAAATAGGCTGGCTGTTTCTTTCACAAGCTTGTGAATAAGGTCTTTTCATAGTTAACTTAGTGTATGCAGGAAACTTGGTATGTCATCATTATTCTATGTTATCACTTAAAACATGATGATAGCACCCAACTAAATACTTTGAGCTTTGCCTTTAAGTTGTGAGTCTTTGAGTCTCCATGAAAGGGCATAGGCGAATAAAACTGAAATGGTTACCATGATAGCCACAGGCCGCATACTACCATCAAACATTAATCCTGTTAGATAGACGCCTATACCTGATAGTAACAGTCTTGTTGACATAATAAAGGAAGAGCAAACACCTCGTAAATCAGGCATGATTTCAAGAGAATTCGCAAAAGTAATCGAAATCGGTAAAGCACATCCAATTGCAAGGATACACATGGCAGCAGTTATTAAATAGGGTTGTATAGGAAACTGGTAGGAGAAAAAAAGCATTAATACTGCGCCAATTGAAGAGCCTAGCATGCCAAAGGATACCGCCCGATCACTTCCAAGCCACTGAATGATTCTGCCGGCATAAAAGCTAGTGATAGAAAAGCAGGCGACAAGTAATCCCTGATGGATTGCAAAGGTCAAAGGGGAGAGCTCACACGTATTGATATAATAAAATGCCGCACTTCCGACAAAGGTGAGATAGGCGACGACTAAAAGATTAGGTATCAAAGCACTTAGCATAAATGACGTGTTGGTTGTGACAGTGGCATAGGTAGACACTAAGCTTCTGAGATTTAAAGGCTCTTTTTTTGTTTTTGTTTCAGGGAGGTAAAATATAAGTAATCCCCATGAGACTAGAGCAATCAGAGCGATGATACTGTAATTGGCGCGCCAATCAAAGTAATGAATGGTTAGGCCACCAATGACTGGTGCCATGGCCATAAAGGCGGTACTAAAAGCATTGACCATACTTATTTTTTGGGCGGCCTCGTCACCTTGGTACTTGTCAGCTATCATGGCAAAACTTAAAACGGCAGTACTGCTTGCACCTAGCCCTTGGATAAACCGCCAAAAAATTAATTGATTGATAGAGAACGAGAAAACACATCCAAGAGCGCCGACGAGAAAGCAGCTGGCCCCAAAGAGCATTAATCCTTTGCGACCCCAAGATTCTGATAATGGGCCATATAAGAGCCCAGCCAAACAAAAGGCGAGAAAGTTAACACTTAAGGTGCTCTGCACTTTCGCTTCTGTGGCTTCAAAGTAATCCATGATGCTTGGAAAACTAGGGATTGAGATGTCAATTTCCATCGTGCATCCAAGCAAAGCAATCACAATAAGTGTGACTAAGGGAAAAAATTCTTGCTTGCTATAAGCCATTAGAGGCATCTCAATGAAATTTAGGTGGTCAACATAGTAACATCACGATTAAATGGCAGCAAGATATTTTGACGCTTTTGGTCAGATTAAGAAGACGCATCGTCTATCTATAGCAAGGGCCCTGATTCTACGACTAACAAACCATGAAATCTTAAGCGTTGATTTTAGTCGGGCACACCCATGTCGCGAGAGTCTCATCGATATAATTATCAATGATAGTTTGCACTTGTGGGATATAATCGTAGTATTGAATAAAACCATGGACTAAACCAGGGTGTACTTGGCATTGGATATTAGGATTGGAAGCTTGAAATTTTTGAGTATAGAGTAAAGCTTCATCTTTAAAGGGGTCGTATTCGCCGACACTAATTTGTGTGGGAGGTAACCCTTCAAAATGAGTATTTAGAATGGGTGAGACTTCCTTTAAATAGCGCTCATTATCTGAGTTGAGATATTGCTTCAATGTAAAATCTAACATATTGAGGTCGGTCATATACCCGGTGGCATATTGCGTCTTAGATGGTGTCATTTGATGATTAGCCAAAACAGGGTAGAGCATGATGTGCTTTGTGAAAAGGTTGATATCTTGTAAGGCTAGTCTATGGCATAAGCTTGCTGATAAATTTGCGCCAGAGCATTCTCCCCAAAGGATCATCCTGTCTGGATCTAAGCCTAAAGATTGAGCATGCTTATGTAACCACATAACGGCTGTTTGACAGTCGTCTAATGGGATAGGGAATTTAAACTCAGGGCTCAACCGATGCTCTATGCCAGCAACGACGCATCCAAATTTTTCTGCAAGATGAGCACAAGGTACGTTATAGTGCTCAGAACTTCCAATGGCAAACCCACTCGCCCTGATAAAAATGACAAGTGGTGATGGATAGGTCCGTTGCTTTTTAGGATAAAATAAGCGGATTACAAAATTTCCATCGATGATTTTATCTTTATACTCAAGATGTAAGTTTGAGGGGACGGGCAATAAAGGTAATAATTTTTTTCTTGCTAGATGGATGGGCTCTGCACTGACGAGATCCATCTTTTGGCGATACCAAATTTTAATGTGTCTTTGAATAACAGGATGCAGTGCCACATGGACCTCTTAAAATGTTTTGCTAGGGCTATACTCATAAGCAAGACCGACGACTTTTATCGCTGTCGTCCAGCTTTGTTATTTATATTCATTTTACACGTTAACGAGGTCATCCTAAAATGCTTATTCGTCTGATTGTTTTATATGGTTTGTGTATAAGTACAGCTTATGCTTATGGCCAGTTTGGGCCAGCACCACAAGGTAGCCGAATCAACCCTAACGAAACTTTATTATCTTCTAAATCTGCTAATGAGCAGGCAGCCATCGTTAATTTGCACTCTGGCAATCCAGGATGTTACATACTTTGTTTGGGACCTCAAGATGCAGGGTTGTATAGTATTGGTCGAACCTATAATTTGCACGGTTTAATTCGTATTTCTGGTCAATATCCAGGCAATACGGTGACACAGCAAAGATCTAAGCGGTATTGCTACCCAAATGGGTTACAAGGCAATCCAAGCGCACCAGCCTATTACAAAAAACTTTGTGATGACACCTTTAGTTCTTGTAATGAATTATGCACAGGAAACGGCGATACTGGTGGTTTTTTTGGGAATCCTGTTATTAAGTAGTCTTTAAAAAAAAGCCTCGAATTCTATCGAGGCTTTTTAGTGCATAACGTTTATTCAATTAACTGTTATTGACAGGCCTTTTGCCAATTACAACTTTGAAGTCATATATTTCCCCATCTCTGTGAACAGAAAGGCTATAGGCTTCATCAGGTTTAAGCTTACTTGTTGCACTCAATACGTCTGCAGGCTCTTTGGTATCTTTGCCGTTAACATTGACAATAATGTCGCCAGGCATGATGCCTGCTTTGGCTGCTGGACCGCCTCGAATAACGCCTGCAATAACAGCACCGTCACCTTTTGCATACTTTAGAGATTTACGTAAGTCGTCATTGAGTTTGCGAACAGTGATACCTAACCAACCTCTGGTCACATGACCTTCTGATACCAGCTCATCCATCACACTTTTGACTAAGGACACAGGAATTGCAAAGCCAATGCCCTGATAACCGCCAGTCCTAGTGAAAATTGCGTTGTTAATCCCAACAAGATTTCCGTTAGCATCAACAAGAGCGCCGCCTGAGTTTCCTGGGTTAATGGCAGCATCTGTTTGGATAAAGTTTTCGAATGTATTGATACCCAACTCGGTGCGATGAGTTGCACTAACAATCCCTTGAGTCACGGTTTGACCAACACCGAAAGGGTTGCCAATAGCTAAGACAACATCACCAATATTTAAATTGTCAGAGCTTCCAAAGGCGATAGTTGGCAAGTCATCCAGCTCTATTTTTAAAATAGCTAAATCAGAATCGGGATCACTGCCCTCAACCTTGGCTTTAGCGCTGCGGCCATCTAATAATTTGACCTCAATTTCTTCAGCGTCTTTGACAACGTGATTATTGGTTAGAATGAGGCCTTTCTTAGAGATGATCACACCTGAGCCTAAGCTAGGTCTGCCTTCTGGCATCATACTGCCACCAGGGGCATTACCATTTCTTGGATCGCCAAAAAAATGTCTGAAAAACGGATCGTTATAGTATGGGTTAGCTTCCTTCTTTACTTCATGGGTAGCATGAATGCTGACTACAGCAGGTGCAGCTCTTTTTACCGCTTCAGCGTAAGAGCCCGGCGCTTGTGAATATTTAATTTGGGGGTGTGGCGTCGTCAGCTCAACAGTACTGGCTCGGCTTTCTCCAAAATAATTCATCTTTGCTAATGCAAAAGGCGCTAATGCTGTGAATACGACAATTAAAGCAAAGATCTTTAAAGGTTTAATAAAAGAATTCATAGGCACTCTCTCTGAATAATAAACGGGATGTCTACCAAGGATATTAACATATTTTTGCACAGGCTTGTGTAGCCATCATCATCATATTAGTTAGAAACATATCCTGTTCATGATAAAATAAAGTTTTTTTATATTGTTTGGGGGCAGTGGTTATGTATAATTCAACCATTTTGACTGATGGTGGATTCTTGCCTTGGAAAAACTTAAGCTACACGGCTTCAATAATCTTACAAAAACTTTGAGTTTTAATATTTATGATATCTGTTATGCCAAAACAGAGCAGCAACAACGTGAATACATTGAATATATTGACGAATGTTATAATGCAGGCAGGCTAACTGAAATATTGACAGAAGTGACTCAAATTATTGGGGCAAATATTCTAAATGTTGCTTGCCAAGACTATGATCCCCAAGGCGCGAGTGTCACGATGCTTGTGTCAGAAGGGCCTATAGAAGTTCAGCATATTGCTCAGGATGAAACGCCTGGCCCTTTACCTGATTCAGTTGTCGCTCACTTAGATAAAAGTCACATTACGGTACATACTTATCCAGAAAGCCATCCCGATGAAGGGGTCAGTACTTTTAGAGCCGATATTGATGTGTCAACTTGTGGGGTTATTTCTCCGTTAAAAGCTTTAAATTTTTTACTTCATAGCTTTGATTCGGATATTGTGACGGTGGATTATCGTGTTCGCGGATTCACAAGAGATATTTCGGGTGAGAAGCATTTTATCGATCATCGAATCAATTCCATTCAAAACTATTTTCCAAAAGACACCTTAGATCGGTATCAAATGATTGATGTGAATGTTTATCAAGAAAATATATTTCATACAAAGATGATTCTCAAAGAATTTGATATTAATAATTACTTATTTGGTGCCGGCGCAGAGC
>CAYGPI010000103.1:0-8163 GCA_964351745.1 uncultured Francisellaceae bacterium | reverse complement strand
AACAGTGAAGCTACTTTCTCAGGTGAAGTCTATTTAGATGACAATAAGGAAAAAAATAAATTTACATATGATACACACTACCAATCAGAAGCTTTACTAGATATGGCAAGAAAGGCCCCTCCCTATAAAAATGATAGCTACGAGATCCTTTTGCAGGAAGCTGAGGGCTTAGAGCCTTATGCTAAAATATCAGAAAATGCAGATCAACAATTAGCTATTGAGGTGCTCGATGTTGATCGAATGCTAAATAAACTTAATGAAAATGATAATGATGCAAAATTACTAAAAAGCTTACTGATACAAGTACATCTAGGCAGTCTAGAAAAAGCAAGAGAGCAAATATTTACACTTGGCATTGAAGGTGCAACAGCAGAGGCCCTCAGAAACATTGCTCCACAAATTAAAGTTAATCATACAAGAGATTCAAAGGATAGTCCTTTCTTTGAGAAGAATGGTTCTACTAGAGCCCCCCCTACTCAACGCTCCTCTAGAATCAAACGAAGCATTAATCCTGAATTTCTACGCAGACAACAGGAGTGCGCTACAAACCCATTAGTATCCAAATCTGAGCCTTCCAAACAAGAAAAGCGACGCTTTGAACCTGATGAGCCAGAAAAGGTTACGAAAAAACACAAGCCTTCTCAATAGAAAATTTTACGATACTGTAGCTGCGACAATCTCCTGCGCATGCTGTCTGAAAACTGATTTTCATACGCCAATACGATATATTCACACCTTTTAAGCGATCAGCAACGACATGCTACAAAATCTTGGGCAAATTTAGCTAGGCTTTCGACTCTATCAACGTTCGATATAAAGTATACACTCGGCATTCATGATTTCCAGCACTCTCTACAAGTCTACGCTAGTGCTAGCTAATGAAAGTCTTGCTTTAAATCACAAAGAGATTAGTTGACATCAATTTTCTACAAGTGCATAGTTTTTTAGAATATGAGCGCAAGGACTTGGCTTAGCGGGGATAAAAATATTCTTATATACAGATGCCTTTGGTAATTTCTCTAAGCAGGCGCTCAACTACCATCATCAAGGAGTTTTGCATGTCACACTCAGGAGCTTTAGCTACCAAACACCAACTAGTCACCAAAGTCTTAGATAATTATATACGCCAATGCGAGAGCAACAGGTTTTTTTCTGGATGGCTTGAACAAGCAAAAACTTTTAGAGACACAGATCTTGAAACCATAGATTCGGAGGATGATGCGAGTCTTGAGCAACAAACAAGACTCTTTTGCTCAAAACTTTGGACTGTTAGCTCAGCACTTTCCATAACGAATGGCAGCACTTTGAAATCGGATTTAATCAATGTCTTTGAAATGACGGATGACGCCTCAATGGAAGCAAGTGCTAAGAGTGAGAGCGACTCCAGCGATAGCTCTGCGGCATTGTCCTTACAGGAATCTAATCAAAGTTTAGCGCCCCAACCCTATGTTGAAGAGCCTGATTTAACCTCGATTGCTTCTGTTATGCCAACCGCTCTAGAAGCTACTCACGAATTACAAGCCAACGATCCTTCACCTGGTATAACAGATAATACAGATAGAGCTGGTGCTGAGCAGCCAAATGTCTTTGTTGCAGGCTGGGATCACTTCAGGGAAAGAATTAGAAATAAAAACTTAAAAAAAGAGCGAGAAACCCTTGAGAAAAAACTAGCTGATGAATTAAGAGCGCTAAACTTGACAGCGACAAGAAGCTATGGTCAATAAAGATGCACAGGCCTATAAAAAAGCCCCTACTGTGGTTTGCCACAATAGAGGCTTTTTAAAAACTCCAAAAAGTTAATGAGAAGGAATGCCTGTGCTGCTATCCTTTTTTCCTTTATTGGAGCCTCCTTTCGCTTCCTTTTCAGCTTCATATTTAGCAACGTCTGCATCAGTTAACGCTTTTGGAGTGCTTGATAGTGCTAAATCAATCACTTCATCAATCCACTTGACACAATGGATGGTTAAATCATCCTTCACATTATCTGGAATCTCTTTCAGATCTTTTCTATTCTCATCAGGAATGATGCAATCAGTAATGCCTGCACGACGAGCTGCTAAAAGTTTCTCTTTGAGCCCACCTATCGGTAAAACTTCACCACGAAGCGTTATTTCACCTGTCATAGCAAAACTTGCTTTCACAGGGATGCCTGTTAAAGCAGAAATTAAAGCTGTACACATCCCAATCCCTGCTGATGGACCATCTTTAGGAGTGGCTCCTTCAGGAACATGGACATGTATGTCCTTTTCTCTATAGAAGTCAGGCATGATGCCTAAGCCTTGTGCACGACTTCTGACAACCGTCATAGCTGCAGTGATTGACTCTTGCATCACATCACCCAAAGAGCCTGTACGCGTCACTTTACCTGTGCCACCTACAGCGATGGTTTCAATGGTTAAAATTTCACCACCAACCTCTGTCCATGCTAAACCTGTAACTTGTCCAACCTGATCATGCTCTTCAGCCACGCCAAAGCTATATTTTTTGACACCTAAGTATTCTTCAAGATTTTCAGCCGTAATAGTATACTGATCATCTTTATCATCCATTAAGACATGTGTCACAACTTTACGACAAATTTTAGACATTTCTCGCTCTAAGTTACGAACACCAGCTTCTCTCGTATAATAACGAATCGTGTTTAAAATGGCCTCATCAGGAATATTAATCTCCCCATCCTTCAAACCATTATCTTTAATTTGCTTAGGCACCAAGTAATTTTTAGCAATGTGTAATTTTTCATCTTCAGTGTAACCAGCAAGGCGGATCACTTCTGTTCTGTCTAATAATGGCGCTGGAATGTTTAATGAGTTAGCAGTAGCAACGAACATCACGTCAGATAAATCATAATCCACTTCAAGATAATGATCATTAAACGATGTGTTTTGCTCTGGATCTAACACTTCAAGCAACGCACTGGCTGGATCCCCTCTGAAATCCATGGCCATTTTATCAATTTCATCTAACAAAAATAACGGGTTTCTAACGCCAGTTTTTGCTATCTTTTGAATGATTTTACCTGGCATAGATCCAATGTAAGTTCGACGATGCCCACGAATTTCAGCTTCATCTCTCACACCACCTAAACTCATGCGAACAAATTTTCGACCTGTTGCACGCGCAATAGATTGACCTAATGACGTTTTACCAACACCTGGAGGCCCTACCAGACATAAAATTGGGCCTTTTAATTTTTTAACACGCTTTTGAACGGCTAAATACTCAAGAATTCTTTCTTTGACTTTCTCTAAACCAAAATGCTCTTCGTCCAAAACACCTTTAGCAACAGGCAGATCAATTTTCGTTTTAGATTTTTTCTTCCACGGGACAGAAAGCATCCATTCTAAGTAGTTACGACAAACAGTCGCTTCAGCTGACATAGGAGCCATCATTTTAAGCTTATTGTACTCTGACATTGATTTTTCAAAAGCTTCTTGAGGCATGCCTGCGCTATCAATTTTTTCTTTAAGCTCTTCTAACTCATTACCTTCTTGGCCTAATTCTTCTTGAATCGCTTTCATTTGCTCATTCAAATAATATTCTCGCTGAGACTTTTCCATTTGACGTTTTACATTAGCTCTTATACGCATCTCAACTTGTAACAAGTCAATCTCTGCTTCCATCAAAGCCATAAGCTTTTCTAACCGGAGACGGAGATTTATTATCTCAAGAACAGCTTGCTTCTCTTTAATTTTCATAGACATGTGAGCAGCAATTGTATCCGCAAGCCTGCCTGCATCATCAATGCCAGATACAGATGTAATCACTTCAGGAGGAATTTTTTTATTGAGTTTTACATATTTCTCAAACTGTCCCATAAGTGCACGAGTTAGAACTTCAATTTCTTCCTCTGTTAAAGATTCACTATCTAAAACCTTTGCCTTTGATAAGAAGTATGGCTCATCATGCTCATAGGTCATCACTTTTGCTCGTGTTGTACCTTCAACTAGTACTTTAACTGTGCCATCAGGCAACTTAAGTAACTGAAGTATGGTAGAAACTGTACCAACATCGAAGACATCAGTTTTGCCTGGGTTATCATCTGTTGCTTCTTTTTGCGCAATAAGCAAAATTTGCTTCTCGCCAGCCATAGCAGCGTCTAAAGCCTTTATGGACTTTTCTCTTCCTACAAAAAGCGGGATAACCATATGTGGGTAAACGACAACATCACGTAAGGGTAACATTGGAATATCAAGCACATCACCTGCTTGTGGTATTTTTTGATTTTCGGCCTCAGACATAAATTGAACCCTTTTGCAAATAAATCGAGAGACATGACAAATTAATAGTATCTATTACATGATACTATTAACTTGCCACACTAGAAAACAGACTAAGTGAAATTTAAGACTCGTTATCCTGAGCAAGGCGCGGAGCCATATCAGGATTTTCATAAATTAACAATGGCTCAGACTCGCCATTGATGAAACCTTCGTCAATCACAACTTTGCTAATTCCATCAAGCGATGGTAAGTCATACATTGTGTCTAAAAGTACGTTTTCAAGAATTGAGCGTAAACCGCGAGCTCCAGTCTTTCTTGTCATCGCTTTAACAGCAACGGCCTTTAAAGCCTCTGGTCGAAATTCAATCTCAATACCTTCCATTTCAAACAATTTTGCATATTGCTTAGTTAAAGCATTTTTTGGCTCGTTTAGAATCATGATTAAAGCATCTTCATCTAACTCTTCCAAGGTTGCGATCACAGGTAATCTACCAACAAACTCTGGGATAAGGCCAAACTTAACTAAGTCTTCAGGTTCAATCGTTTGTAAAGTCTCACCTATTGATTTCTTATCATCTTTGCCTTTCACTTCGGCCGAGAAGCCAATGCCACCCTTATCTGAGCGCTGTTGGATAACCTTGTCTAAGCCAGCGAAAGCGCCGCCGCAAATGAAGAGGATACCGGAAGTGTCTACCTGCAAAAACTCTTGCTGAGGGTGTTTTCTTCCACCTTGAGGAGGTACAGAAGCAACAGTGCCTTCAATTAACTTAAGCAAGGCCTGTTGAACGCCCTCACCAGACACGTCTCTTGTAATTGATGGATTATCAGACTTTCTTGAAATTTTATCAATTTCATCGATGTAAACAATGCCCTGCTGTGCTTTATCAACGTCGTAATCACATTTTTGTAATAACTTCTGAATGATGTTCTCGACGTCTTCACCGACATAACCAGCTTCAGTCAAAGTGGTTGCATCTGCAATCGTGAAAGGCACATCTAACAATCGAGCCAAAGTTTCTGCAAGCAGCGTTTTCCCGCTCCCTGTTGGGCCAATCAATAAGATATTACTCTTACCAAGCTCGATGTCATCGCCCTTTGAGCTAACTGCTTGTAATCTCTTATAGTGATTATACACAGCAACCGACAGCACTTTTTTCGCACGAGGCTGGCCAATCACATAATCATCTAGGATGTTTTTAATCTCGTGAGGAGTCGGTAACTCTGTCGATTGTGCAGGTGCGACGCTATCTTCAATTTCTTCTCGAATGATATCATTACAAAGCTCAACACATTCATCGCAAACAAATACTGAAGGACCAGCTATTAATTTTCTAACTTCGTGCTGACTCTTACCACAAAAAGAACAGTATAAAAGCTTGCCATTTTTGTCACCATCTTTGCCCTTTTTGTCATCGCTCATTATTTGTCCTCTTTAAGGTCTAATAAAACGTGAAACTTCACTTAAATTTTCACATCCCTTACCTTATTAATCGATCATAATCATAAAGACCTTTAATCTCTTAAAAATCTTTTAATTAAAGTGTAATTCACCTTTTATCTATGACTGTATCCACCAAACCATAATCAGCAGCTTCTTTAGCACTCATGAAATAGTCTCTATCAGTGTCGCCAGCGATACTATCAAGAGGTCTTCCTGTATGTTTAGCCAATATCTCATTTAAAATGGCTTTTGTTTTTATAATTTCCTTTGCATGGATCTCTATATCGCTAGCCTGCCCCTGAAACCCACCCAAAGGCTGGTGAATCATAACCCTTGAGTTTGGCAAACAATGACGCTTACCAGCAGCTCCGCCAGCTAATAAAAAAGCACCCATACTGCAAGCTTGACCAATACAAAGCGTGCTAATCTCCGGTTTCACAAACTGCATCGTGTCATAAATAGACATCCCAGCAGTCACTGATCCTCCCGGTGAGTTTATATACAGATGTATATCTTTATCAGGATTTTCTGATTCAAGAAATAACATCTGAGCAACTATCAAATTCGCCATGTTATCTTCAACAGGGCCAACCATGAAAATCACTCGCTCTTTGAGCAATCTTGAATAAATATCATACGAACGCTCACCTCGAGAGGTCTGCTCTATAACCATGGGGATTAAACCCAGGTTTTCAATAGCAGGCATTTGGCCATAAATATCAAAATTGCTCATGTTTCTTCCTTACTTTGTAAGTAAACTAATTATTGATTAATTATCTTCAGGTGGATCCATCACTTCTGAAAAATTAACAGGCTTGTCTTTAATCTTCATGCTGCCTAGCAGAACTTCAACGGCCTGATCTAATAATACTAGACGCTCAATGCCTTGAAGAAGCTCCTTATTATTATAGTAGTAGCTTATAAACATTTTTGGATCCGGAAAGTTTGCAGCTTGCTCAGCAATTGTCTCACGAACTTTTTGGTTGTTCACCTTGATTTTATGAACACTAATAACTTCATTAACTAACAGACCAAGAACAACTCTTTTCTCGGTGAGATCTACAATCTCTTCTTCAGTTAAATCTTCTTCAAGCATGCCACCTTTTTGCTTGTGCTCCATCTCACGCTTTAGGGCTTCTTTTTCCTTTTCCAGAAGAGATGATGGCTTATCAATTGGATTGTTTTCCAATAAAATTTCCAATACTTTTTCTTTAATCTCTTCTTGTAAGACTTTTTTAGCCTCAACTTCCATGCGCTCTTTAACTTTATCATTAAGAGCTTGTTTGTCTTTCTTATCAACCCCTAAATTCGAAGCTAACTCTTCTTCAGTTAGAGTTTGCTTCTCATTTACATGGTGAATCTTAACTTTAAACTCAGCTTTTTTACCTGCTAGCTTTTTATCATGCCACTCGTCAGGGTAAGGAAGATTAAAGGTGCCTTCAAAGCCTGTCTCTTTACCAACAAGCTCTTTTACTAAAGATGGAAGAGAGCTTTTCTCATCAAGAACGAAATCAACGTGCTCAAATTTTTGCTGTTCGCTATCATCAACAACACCATCAACCGTAAGACGCTCTAAGTCTACGATCAGCTTATCTGTTAGCTTAGACGAGCGCTCAACTTCTTTCCAATCTGCCATGCTTTCTGACATTTTCTTGATGGTTGCTTGAATATCATCATCAGAAATATTGACAACTTTCTTTTCAATCTCGACGTTGGATAAATCAGCTAAAGTAATCTCTGGGAACACTTCAAACTCAGCGACATACTCTAATGGTTTACCATCTTCATCTGTAATGTCATCAATTTTAGGCGTGTTCGCCGGTTTTAATTGCTTGTCTTGAAGAATATCAGTCAAACTTTTCTCAATCACCTCTGAAACAACTTCAGCTCTTACTGATTGACCAAAACGTTGCTGTAAAATCGACTTAGGCACTTTGCCTGGTCTAAAGCCCTTTAACTTAACTTGCTTAGCAAGTTCTGCCATCTTGGATTTACATTTATCTTGAACTTGAGACTCAGGAACGCTAACTTTCACTCTGCGACCTAATGAGCTCATGTTTTCAACAGAGACTTCCATCTTAATTCCTCACTTAATATTTTGAATAATACAGATAGAGAGTCCGCAAGGGACTCTCAAATATGGTGCGAAAGGAGAGACTCGAACTCTCACGGGTTGCCCCACTGGAACCTAAATCCAGCGCGTCTACCAGTTCCGCCACTTTCGCAAATGTTGGATGGATGCAAGTCTATTGGACTAGACACGATTTTGCATCATAAATACTTCAAATTTTAAAGCTACAATCATATATTTAATCACAGCTCTACAGTGTATTTTTTAAAGAAGGTTTCTTCAAAACTATATTACCACTTTTTTAGCTACTGAAACTACCAAACAATAAAACCAGAAAGCTAACATGCATATTAAAATTAACACTGGGGTGAACGATGGGGCTCGAACCCACGACCACCGGAATCACAATCCGGGGCTCTACCAACTGA
>CAYGPI010000102.1:0-8189 GCA_964351745.1 uncultured Francisellaceae bacterium | reverse complement strand
AGTCATGGCTGCTGGCTGTTGAGGTGAGCTTGAGTCTAAAAGTGCTTGCTTGCCTTGTTGAACTTCTGTGCTTAATGCCTTAATGGCAGCTTGTGCCTCTCGTATTTTTACATCATTTTGTTTGATTTTTTCTTCATAAGTATCAGTCACTTTTTGTTGAGAGCTTAGTTCTTGATTCAAAACCCTTCTTTGCTCCTGAAGTGTTTGTTTCTCATTCTCGAAATGTGCGATGTAATGCGCTTTGACTCTTTCTATGTTGGCACTGTACTCAGTGAGTTTTGACGCTACATTTCTATCTCTAGTAAATCTGGTCTCGCTTCCATAGATCGCTCCATAGGCTTTTTCAAGCTCAGCCCTGAGGGCTTGATCAAGTTTTTTATAGTCATCTTGATCCGGTGGGGTTTTTGAGAGTAAGTCTTGAACAAGCTGCTGGTATGGCAACAGAATTTGATCGGCAAATCTTTCCTGTAACAGATTTTGAGCCTTTTAGAACGCTGCTGTAGCTTTATCTGTTTTCTCTTTTCGAATAGCGGGAGAGTCATTGGGTTGGATCCAATTTCGGATATGAGTTTCTAAATCCTCTTGCTTTAAAGCTTGCCAGTCACTTTCAAGCGGTGTTTCATTTTGGATAAGTCTTTGAAACGCAGCGTTCCAAGGTACGCCTTTTTCATCCGCTTCGAATTCAAATTGACCTGCATCTTGATTATAGTCTGCGCACATAATGTTACCTTGGTTAACCCCATTTGCAAAGTAGACTAAGGCACGTCTGATAAAGTTCCTAGAAATCACTGGTTATATTGTCAGGATTTGATTTGTTTTTAGATCTGTTATAGTAAATATGTATGATTTCATGAGGTTACTTCAAAATAATTATATTTCTAGTGATTATGAATATACCACCACTAAGGATTTGAACATGTTAGGTTGTTTCTCATCTTGCTTGCCGCTATATCAGTTATATCGTCGCCAAATGACTGAATATACACAAAACCTATGCCAGATGGTCAATCCACCAAAGCGCGCAGATCAGTTGATTCAAACTTCAAATAGCTTCAGAAATTATACCAGTAGAGATTGTGCCCAAGCTTTTAAAGTTTCGATTCAATTAGTTGATCAGTCGCATTTTAATTTCTATACGATTGAGCAGTGGAGCAAGCGTGTCATGCCGGGTCACGGGATGAATGCCGATCAAAACATGTCATATATGGATTTGCACTTAAGAGGTACGGTGCAAATTTTTCCTGAAACAGGTGCGATTTGGGTACGGTGGCGCCAATCTTTATATCAGCATATGTTTGATCTGCGATCATTTACCCTAGAAGAGTTTGCGACTTTCATGGAAATGTTAAATGATGCGAATGCACCTATACGATTTGATATCTTATCTGATTTTCAAAATAAGATATCAAACCATCACTGTTACCAAATTTAATGAATTTGATTTGCTAATGACACCCACTTTTTATGCATGCGCTTGTGAGTAGGATTTAGCTGTTTATATTTATTCACTAGAGTTACCATTTCTTCACGCACCAGACCAAATTGTTGCATTTTAGTAAGCAGGTGAATGTAGTGATAGTGCACTTCAAAACTATAGCTTTGTGATAATATTTTTTTATACTCTTCAGCAGCAGCTTCGTGGTGAAAGTTAGCTTCAAGTGTTTGTGCTAGTAGCAACTGAATTTCTGCATTGTTTGGCGCTTGAGAAATAATTTCCTTGACACTGCTAAAAGCTTCTTCGTTAAAACCTAATTTGAGTTCAATATTCGCTTTCAGTTTTTGTAATTGATGGCAGTTCTTATAAATGCCTTTTTTAGACTTTAATAGCAACTGATACGCTTCAGTTGCATTATCATTTAATAAAAGCTTCTCAATCAATTGATAAGTGTCCTCATAATTAGGGGAGTTATGAATTTGACGGTAAAGAGAAGAAATTTCGCTCTCTGCACAAGGTTGTCTTTTTAAGCGTTTGGTCAATTGTTTTAGCAAAAAGTGATTTTTGATAAGTGGCATAAAATGTAAATAGGCATGCACGAGAGCGCCAGCAACTGGAAACATGCAAACTTTCAAGATATAAGACATGTGGTAATGATGTTTCATCGCATGGATCACACCAACAGCTTGAATAATACTTAATATGAGAAAAGTTAGATAATGCATATTTTGCCCCCAAAACATCGAATAAAGTATGCTACCAAACTATTTAAGGGGTGAGCAATGTTTTCATGAGGATTCAAGACTAGCGGTGTTGTATACCGGATAGGCCGGTAAACCAAGAGCTCATTTGGCTTAAGATGATCGACGCACTCTTTCACTTTGAGGTTGATAGAGGTTTCAACTTTAGACTTTAGAGCTCTGTATTATTTCTGAGATTCTAGCCTTATTTATCGTCTAGAATGGCGCCATCAGTCATCGCATCGAATGAAGGGATTTCGTTGAGATCTAAATCTGATAAAAACTCTTCATCGATGTAGGCTTCAGCGATTTCGTAATCTTGGGCAAGCAACTGGGCATTCATTTTTTGATCATCTAGAGAAAAGCCTTCAGCAAGATTGGCACTCATCGTTTCTCTGACTTGCTCAGGTAGATTTGGCATATCTAAGTCCATCTTTCCTTCAGCAAGACAGCAGCTTGAGAAGATCATGCCAAGAGCAAGAATGCTAGATTTTAATATCATGCTTTTCATACAAAAACTCCACTGTATCAATGATTAACATTTTAAGTAAACGAGACAACTTATTTTTCGCTTGTGATCGATTTTATCATGCCAGGGGTGAGCCATTGAGGCAAGACTTTTGGTGGATGATCCGGGCGATAGTAAACATAAAGAGGAATCCCAGATCGCTCAAAGATTTTTAAATATTGATTAACCTGAGTATTTTTTTTTGTCCAGTCGATCGTGTAACGTTTAATATTATTTTTTTCTAAAAAATCTTTAATCTCAGGTTGCTCAAAGACTGCATCGTTGACTTTGCAAGTAAGGCACCAATCAGCGGTTACATTCACTAAGACGTGCTGCTCCTTTTGCAAGTAGTTTTCAAATTCCATAAGGTTAAAAGTGATGGTTTGCTCTATCGCTTTCGTTTTCAGTAGTGAGAAGGGCCACAAAAGCACTAAGATTAGCATAATAAGTAAACATATTTTTGTTTTCCTTCTCTTATGTAGCACAGATAAACTCCAAACAAATAGAGCCATCGAAGTTAAACCAATTAAAATAGCTGCTACAAAATCGGCATCAGTTGATTTGATTAAGATCCATATGAGCCATATCGTACTTAGCAGCATGGGGAAAGCAAGGAATTGTTTAAAGGTTATTAGCCAAGCCCCTGGTCTTGGTATCCATCTTGTTAACCACGGACTGAAACTCAAGAGTAAAAATGGAAAGGCTAATCCTAGCCCTAAGCTTATGAAAATTGAAAAGATGACCACGGTGGATTGCGATAAAGCAAACCCAAGCGCTGGCGCCATAAATGGAGCTGTGCAAGGTGTGGCGATGACTGTCATGAGTAAACCAGCGTAAAAGCTTGATTTTAAGCTGGCAGGATCATGATTCTTTGTATTGATGGATATTGGAATAATAAATTCTAACCAACCAAACAAATTTAAAGCCACAAGAAAAAGTAAATAGCTCATTAAACCAAGAAAAATGGGTGATTGCATCTGAAATCCCCAACCTATATTGTGCCCAAGGCTGAGTAACACTGAAATCGTTGTGGCCAATATAAAGAAGGCAAAAATTATCCCTAAGCTATAAAGCAGGCCATGCCATACTCGTTGTCTGTAAGCCGAGTGTTGGATCTTAGCTAACGTCATGATTTTTAGTGCTAGCACAGGGAAAACGCAGGGCATCATATTGAGAATGATCCCCCCTAAAAATGCAAAAGCGATAGCTATCCAGACATTGATGGGTTGCAAGTGAGCTGTTAGAGGTAAGGGGGAGATCATGTCTGGATTGGTAGGGGTTGTAAACTTGACCATGGTGTCTTTATTGAGCTGAGCAAATCCATGCAGCGTGGGATGATCAAAGGGTCCCTTTTTGATTTTAAATGTTAGGTTCTCTTCATTCATCTCCCATGTTTGAAGATGTAGCTTATCGGTTGCTTTTGCTGGTGCGATGTAGACATACGGATTGCTAATGCCATCTATCGCTGGCATTGTCAGGTTGACTAAATCTTCTTCTGTTGTCATTTTTGCTAAGACTTGGGGTAACTCTAACAAGGGCTTTATTTTTTCTTCAATGAATAGAGCCTCTTGTGAGCTTTGGTTATCTTGAAGATCTAGGTTTAAACGGATATGTCCTGTTTGTTGGATACACATATCATGACAGGTTACCCAATCTATTTGAAACTCTAATAGGGCTGGTTGATTGCTAGGCTTGTCTCGATGGTTTTCGATTTGAAAGAAAAGAAAAGCGTCATTGTAGTAGCCATAATCTACAAAACTACCAACTTGTATTTTCGTTGGCGGCAAAAAAGAAATTTTTGAAATGGTTATGTCTTTCGGGCCATTCACTGAAATGGTAGGGGCTAGTCCCGAGTCGCCAGGATTTTCCCAATACGTGTACCAATTTGGTTTCAATTCTAAATGAGCCACTGCCCACATAGAGCTGTTAGGTGCCAAACTATTTTGACTGGTGCTCAGGTGAACTGTAGAGAATTTTTGAATATCACTTTTGTAATCTGCCAGGCAGCTAAATTGAAAAATGAAAAAGGTGAGAATGCTTACAACTAATTGTGAACTTAGTTTGAATGTTTGCCTAATTTTTAGCATATAATATCTTAGTTAGTCTTTTCTGTTAACTCAGTTTTTAAAACTTTTGAGCATGTAAACAGTTGCTCACATTGTTTTTACGTTTTGATTCAATTATAATTTTAGCAATATCATGAATGAAATAAGGTGACTTATGCAATATTTCTTGTCTTATGCAGTCGTGAAAGGAAGCACAACTAACTCTTTTGGTCATGCCTATTTAGTTCTTAGTGAGCTAAACTCCAAAGATAAGTGGGCACGTCCAGAAGTGATCCATGCTTTTGGTCAATACGGTGATCCTCTTGAGGCCGATGAATGGGTACAAAAGTTAATTTTTCCTGCTAGGTTGGTAGGCCCAGGCCATCTTAAAAATGAGCATTTAAGAGATATTGTGATTGGGGGTGATTATTTCCATGAACATAAAACTTGGCAAATTTCGGCGAGCGAGAAAGACAATTTTTTAAGTAGCATAAGTCATGACATGAAGCAGAAAATTGAGCCAAGAGACTTTAGAGCTGAGTATTCGTTTTGGCAAAAATTAAAGTCATTAAAAGCTGATGGCTCGCCTGAAAGTTTGCAAGAGCGCAGACGCATGTTTGCCCAAGAAAGAGAACAGCTAAAGCGCCATGGTGGCAAGCATTTTAATGTCGTGTCGCAGTCGTGTATGACAGATGCTAAGACTCGTCTTAGGGCTCAAGGCATTAATCCGGAGCAAATGGAGGGTTATCTTGTTGATATTCCAAGCATGACCAGTGGTCCTTTAGATGCTTTAGAGCTTGCTTATGATGCCAAAACAGGTAAAGTTTTTTGGCAGTCACCTTTAGTGGTTTCGCCAAAACAAGAATTCCCACAAACAGAGATGCGTCGCCAGTTATTCAATAGGCTCCGAACCTTTTCAATTTTGCACAAGGCTGTTATTGAGATTGAGGCGCAATTTGATTCCAAGCACAATGAACTAAGAAATCAGGGGAAAAAAGTTGTTCCAATTAATCAAGCTTCCATAGCGTTAAGTGCCTTAAAAAAGGAGTTGCAGCTTAAAGCTCAGCACCCAAATCAAATTAGTGCCCATTATAATTTGAGTATAGAGCGCCAGCTAAAGAGCATTTTGCAGGGATGTCATCGCTCTTTAATCAAGGCCAATGCTGATAGACCATTGGTTCAGTTTGTGCGTGATATTATGGATATGTTTAGTATGCTTGTTAACCATGTGAGTTCCTTTTTTGCAAAGCAAGGGTTGTCGCTTGAGTTAAGTCCTTTTGGGTTCGCAGCTAAAACATCCCATACGCTTGAAGGGATCCATGAAGCGATAAGAAATCAACATGTTCATCGAGCTTCTTTAAAAGTAGGTTGAGAAAAAAGCGCATTCAATGCGCTTTTTTATAGTGGATAGGTTTTACTAGAATACGTCTTAAGAATTCTGCATCTGAACATCTAATTTTTGATAAGGGATCATAATGTTATGATCGTCATAAGATGTTTTGATGTTTTCTAGTAAGTCATATTTTACCTTATAAAGATTTTCTGTACCAAGCAGCCAGACTCGAACTAGAAGTATCACAGCATGCTCACCGAGTTCGTCGACCACGACAAGAGGGGCCGGTGTTTCAAAGATTCGCTCGTCGTGATGGCTTAGATCTAGAATGATTTGTTTAGCCAGCTTCAGATCAGAGCTGTAATCAACACGAATCTTGAGCTCAAGACGTCGTTTACTCTTTGAGTTTTTATTAATGATTTTATCTGTAACAAGTTTCCCATTTGGGATATGAACAAGCTCATTGGTTGGTGTTTTTATGCGAACCGAAAACAGATCAATTTTATCGACCGTGCCTGTGGTGCCAGATATTTCTACGAGATGTCCAACATCAAAAGGCTTTTGAAAAATAAGCATCATGCCGGCTGCGATATTAGAAAGAAAGCCCTTAAGCGCCAAACCTATCGCTAAAGAGCCTGTTCCTAAAATAGTAATTAAGGAGGCTGTCGGAACGCCAAATTCGCTGAGGACAGGGATTGCCAATATGAGTAAGCTAACCCCAAAAATAAAATTGATGCTAAAAACAATGATGCCTGTCTTTTTATGTTTCAAGTCCAGAAAATCAAAGCACTTGTTTTTTGCCTTGTAAAGGACGGTGGCAGCTATGATGGCTAAAAATGTTGAGAATATGGGTGAGCCTATATTTTCCATAGAGAGCGGTGAAAAGGTTAAGCCGATATAGGTGACGAGCGCAAGGGCCATCAGTGTGCCTATGAGCAATGGTATCTTTTTAAAGTGCGACATAATCTAGTGACTCCAAGTTAATCGACTGCATTCTACCAAACTCGTCCTCTAGTTACAATTGAGCTGACTTCAGGATGATCGGTCACTGACAACTTCATCAGTTTCAAATCCTTAGATGAAGGGATACACTAAAACAAACTATGGAGGGTTTTATGGATGATAAGCTTAAGCATCAATTACTTATTGTCTATATGCAAGAGAAGTCGCTTGAAATCAAACAGCTAAGCTTAAGAAATTCAGGGTTAAGTCTTTTAAACCGCTTCTTTGATGACATTGACAGACACCAGCTTGAGTCTTTTTTGCCCAATCATCTTCTCGCGCATTTAGACAAACTTGAGACTGTTAAAGAGGGGCATCATCTTGATCTTTGGATTTATGATTTAGCCTTTAGGATCCGACTATTTCTACTTGATCCAATCAATAATCAAATCAAACCTGATTTTGCAAAGGCTATTGGCGTTGGTAAATTAGCACAAATTCAGCAAATTGCTAGAGAAGTGCTGCGAAGTCCTGATGAAGCTCAACAAGCGCTTTGTAAGGGCTTGGCGAGCTGCATTTTACAGTATTTCTATCAGAAGAAAATCAGCCATAACATCCTAGATGAAATTGCCCAGAGACTAGGTCCCATTGATTATACTGATTCGCACGCTATCACTCGTTTGCGCAAAGACTGCCTGATTGATCACTTAAAACTTGATCTCCATGATCATAATCATTTGTCTTTCTGGGCAGATAGGACGGCTAGCGGTGTCTTGAATCTCGGTGGGCAACCTGTTTTATTAGCAAGAAAAACCTATCGTGTCCCTCATCGAGTTAGATCGATGATGCAAGCGACAGCAAGTCATCATGGATCCTATCTTGATCTAGTCGATACGCTTGATGATTTAAGAGTGCAGCCTTTGGGTGTGGGGCAATGGTTTAAAGCTAAATATCGTCATGAGCACACCAAACAATTCTATGAGTCGCCTGATATCAGAGAAATTCACTTTGAAGCACAATCTCTTGAAAGTCCTTTTGAAGCAGGCCTAGACTCTGAAACTGATGGTTTATTATCTCCAAAATCGCCATAGTCAAGACTGGTTATGCGGATTGGTTTTTGCAACTTGCCTCTCCTGTCTTTTGGCGGTTTTAATGGGGTAATGTTGCACGTTGTCAGGAATGATAT
>CAYGPI010000101.1:0-8226 GCA_964351745.1 uncultured Francisellaceae bacterium | reverse complement strand
CTTTGAGTTTGAACAATTTAACGCTGACAGGTGGCTCTGTTTCTTCAAATGGTGGAGCCATTAGAGGAAATAGTTTTAGTGCTCTAAACCTTGAAAATGTCACAGTGACTGATAATACGGCAAGCAATTCAGGCGGTGGTATCCATACTGCAAATGACTCTACATTAACGATTAATTCGTCTGACATTACAGATAACAAAGCTACTAGTTTAGAGGGTGGCGGGATATACACTTTGCAAGATGTCACACTGACCATAGTTGACACTACAATATCTGGCAATAAATCAGGTCGTTTTGGTGGTGGTATCTTTGCTCACGATAGATCTAACGTAACCATTGAAACTTCTAGTATTTCAAATAACGAAAGTGGCAACCGAGGTGCTGGGATTGCTGTTTGGAATGATGCGGTACTTTCTGTCACTGACTCAACTATCTCTAACAATGATGCGAGTGGGCTTGGCGGCGGTATTTTTGGTAACTTTAGAGCAGAACTTTCTATTTCAGACACAACAATCTCAGATAATACATCACAATTTCTTGGTGGAGGTATCTTTCTTGAAGATGATGGGACTCTAGATCTTGATAACTCAACGATATCTGGCAATGCGGGAGGCACTCGCTCAGGAGGGATTGATTTACAACCTGGCGTTGTTGCGGCGATTACAAACTCAACGATTTCTGGAAATACGTCTGAAGGTGATGGGGGTGGTATCTTCCTTGATGGGGATGCACAAGCTGATATTTCAAACTCTACAATCACTTTAAATATTGCAGATAATGATGAAAACGGCGCCGGAAATGGCGGTGGTATTTGGCTGCACGATGATAGCTCCCTTACGCTTAATAGCACTATTGTGGCTGATAATATTGATAAATCATCTGGCACTATACATCATGATATATCTAATAACTTTGGCTCTGTTGGTAACATAACAAACTCCAGTAACTTTAACTTAATTGGTAATTTGACGGGTTTAAATGCTATAAATCAAGGCACTTTGACTACAGGAAGTAACTTGACTGGCCCTGCCATGCTTGCGCCTCTTGCAGATAATGGGGGTGCCACTTTTACCCATGCGCTTTTAGCCGGCAGTCAAGCCATTGATGCTGGGGATAATGTTGCGGGGTTTGATCAGCGAGGGGTCGCAAGACCGATAGGTAGTGCTAATGATATCGGTGCTTTTGAATATGAAAATATTTTGCCCCCCATTGTGTTCGACCTTGACGGGGATGGTATAGAGCTCATAAGCCCACAAGACAGCTCAGTGTTGTTGATAGATGGCTCTTCTACCTTTAAGCTTGGTTGGGTTTCAGGAGACGATGGTATTTTGGTCATTGATCTTAATCAAGACGGTGTGGTCAATAACTTCGATGAAATTGCATTGAGTCGTTATCATGAAGATGCTCATACTGATCTCCAAGGCTTAAAGCTCGCCTTTGATTCTAATGATGATAATGTCTTTGATAGCCTGGATGAATCCTTTAACTATTTTAGTCTATGGCAAGATATCAATGAAAATGGCGTGAGTGAATTGGGCGAGCTTCAATCTCTGGTTGATTTAGGCATTGAAGCTATCAACCTTGAAGCTGTTGAGCATATCCATTGGGTTGAGAGTAATCTGGTATATAGCGAAGGGACTTTTGTGATGAATAACGGTGATGTTGGAGTCTTTGCCGATGTGGCATTGACGTTAGAAGATGTTTTACCTGAAGAATTTGTACTGCTGGATAGCGCATCTATCAGCGATGCTCACAATGTTGAGACTGCTGTTTTTGAAGATGCTTCGACTCAGATAAATGATCCCATGATTGATTCTACTATTAACAATATCATTGGCTCTGATTTAGTGGCTTAACAATTAACCATGAAGGTTAGAGCTTCGTTTGTCTGTTACGAGCGTATCGAAATATTTACCCATCATACATAGAAACATACTCTATTAGGCTAAAGTTCAGCCAAATAGAGTATGTACGATAAAGACACTAGCCAATATGCCAGCTAAATCAGCACTTAAAGCTACCCAAAGAGTATGACGTAGTTTTTTGATTTGGACGGCCCCATAATAAACCGCAACAACATAAAAAGTTGTTTCAGTAGATCCCATCATGGTACTGGTTAATAGTCCGACAAAACTATCAGGCCCAAGAGATGGATCATTGAAGATCGAGGATAAAATCCCAAGAGAGCCAGAGCCTGAAAATGGCCTCATCAGAGCCATAGGCAATGCATCAGCAGGTAAGCCAATCATGTTGGTAACCGGAGCAATGAATTGAATAAAGTAATCTAAAGCGCCAGAGGCTTTGAGAAGTCCAACCGCCGCTAAAATAGCGATGAGGTAAGGCATGATTTTAACGGCCACCCAAAAGCCTTCTTTGGCACCTTCGGTAAAGACTTCATAGATGGCTACTTTTTTGAGGTAACCATATAATAAAATGCTTACAGTCATGGTAGGTATGATCCATGCAGATAAAGAATTTCCAAACATAAAAGTTAAGGGCATAAGACTTAGAAAAAGAGTGATGCCTAAAAGGCTTAACCATGAAAAGGGCATGGCTGGATGATTAGTGCGAGGTCCATCTTTGATGCGTGCGAAGCTTAAGGCTAAAGTAATTGCTACAAAAGTAGAAACAGCTGTGGCAAATAACGTTGTCATGATAATCGCAGCAGGATCTGCAGAGCCAGCTGCTGCGCGAAGAGCTATGACTTTAGTAGGAATCAAGGTAACACTCGATGTGTTGATAGCTAGAAATAGAATCATAGCGTTGGTGGCAACGCCTGGGTTTTGGTTTAAACTCTCAAGCTCTTTCATCGCCTTGATCCCAAATGGAGTCGCCGCATTACCAAGTCCAAGCATGTTTGCTGAAACATTCATGACCATGGCCCCGTGAGCAGGGTGACTTTGGGGAACTTCTGGAAACAACCGGTTTAGCAAAGGAGCTAACATTCTGGCAAGTAGGCTAAGTAGTCCTGCTTTTTCAGCAACTTTCATGAGACCTAAGAAAAAAGCCATAATGCCAATTAGGCCTATAGCTAAGTGGACAGCAGAATCTGCGCTTTCAAAAATGACTTGTGTTAGCTGATCCATGGGAGCTTGTTCAATGTTAACTCCAATGAGCTGCTGCCACGCCGCGCAAAAATAGGCAACAACAATGAGAAATAAAAAAACTAGGTTCATGATGATGCCTTAAAATGGTGTTTGTTATGCAAGTGCGGTATAAGAAGTTTGACTCAAGCGCTCAATATAATAAAATCTGTTTCTAATAAATTACGTAAGAATGAATTTCAGTCCAACATGTTAGGGTTACCATATACAATTTTCAGTTCACTTAAAACATTCTTATCAAAGAGTGGTTTTAGTTGTAGGTGTGGCTCGAAAAAAGTTATGTTGGCTGTCTTGGTTTATTGCCTTTCATTTGGTTTAGAAGCTAAGATTACAGGCTTCCCTGGAGGGATTGTAAGAATACCACTTGGGCCATCATCGGAAAAAGATCCAGAGTTATTCTTTAACAAGCACAGAGTACTTATTCAAGAAGTTGATCATCAAAGCTATGCTGTGATTGGTATTTCAGTTAATCAGAAAACTGGATTATCAACCGTAACAAGACTTGAGAATGGAAGCCATCTTCCTGTCTACACCATCGACATCCTAGAGAAAGATTATCCTTTTGAGAGCATTAACATTAAGGACAAATCAAAAGTTACCCCATCGTCCAAAAACTTAAAACGAATAGATTCAGAGAGAAAAATTTTATCTGAGGCTCTTTCAAATTGGAGTTATCAGCCTATTTCAGAATTAAGCCTTGTTAAACCAGTTAACGCTAGAATTAGTAGTGAATTTGGTTTTAAACGCATTATTAATGGGCAACCTAGAGCCCCTCACCGAGGCATTGATTTTGCGGCCAATAGAGGCACAGCCATTAAAGCTTCAGCTCGCGGAAAGGTTTCATACGTGGGTGATTTGTTTTTTACGGGTAACACCGTTGTTGTTGATCATGGTCAGGGTTGGCAAACCATTTATTGTCACCTTGATGAGAAGTTAGTTAAGAGGGGTGATGTCGTCGATATAGATTCCATTTTAGGCACAGTGGGTAGTACTGGTAGGGCCACAGGTCCTCATTTGCATTTTGGTTTGATACTAAACCAAGCCAGAGTGGATCCAAGTCAAATTTGGAAACTTGATAACTGAATTAAAATTATTTTTTATGGATTGTCAAAGGTTTACGTTGAGTCTGCCTTTTTTATTTCAATTTGTGGTAGCATTGGCACGCGATCGCCGAGTCTTTTCATGGTGTTGGTGTTATTACTTACGCACTTTCCCCCGGGAGTATTTATTTGATGACAGAGGAAAAAATCGATACTGGCAGACGGAAGTTTTTAACCGCTGCTTCAGGTGTTATTGGCGGATTAGGGGCTGCGGTTGCTGCGTCTCCATTTATAGCATCATGGATGCCAAGTGAAAGAGCAAAAGCCTTAGGTGCTCCTGTAGAGGCTGACTTGGGGAAACTTGAACCCGGCGCACAACTTACTGTTGCCTGGCGTGGCCAGCCTGTTTGGATCATTAGGCGTCCAGATCCGGTATTAAAGCAACTTGAAGGCATGCAAGATAAGTTGCGTGATCCAGATTCACTGGAGCCACAACAACCTTCCTATGCCCAAAACATATTTAGATCGATAAAAAGTGAATACCTTATTTTAGTTGGCTTATGTACTCATTTGGGTTGTGTACCAACGTATAGGCCTGATATCGGTGGAATAGAGCCTGGATGGCCAGGCGGCTTTTTTTGTCCTTGTCATGGATCAAAATTTGATCTTGCCGGTAGAGTTTATAAAGGCGTTCCTGCGCCGTTGAATTTACCTGTGCCACCACACCGTTATCTGGATGATAAAGTTATACTGATTGGGGAAGATGAGGTCGTTTAATTATGAAACAGGGAATTATGGCACGTACCGGCACAGGTCTTCTAAATTGGGTTGATGATAGGTTTCCCGCGACAAAGCTTTGGAAAGAGCATATGGCGGAATATTACACCCCAAAAAACTTTAATATTTGGTATTATTTTGGTTCATTAGCATTGTTGGTCCTTGTCATACAGTTAGTGACAGGTATTTGGCTAGCCATGCATTACAAACCATCTGCTGCGGATGCTTTTGCATCGGTAGAGTATATTATGCGGGATGTGCCTTTTGGCTGGATCCTTCGTTATATGCATTCAACAGGGGCCTCAGCATTCTTCTTTGTGGTGTACCTGCACATGTTTAGAGCCATGTTATATGGATCTTATAAAAAGCCAAGAGAGCTTATCTGGGTTTTAGGCATGGGTATTTATTTACTCTTAATGGCTGAAGCTTTTATGGGTTATTTATTACCTTGGGGGCAAATGTCCTTTTGGGGTGCCAAAGTTATTACCTCCTTGTTTGAAGCTATTCCTTTTATTGGAGATGATCTAGCGCTTTGGATTAGAGGCGATTATGGCATTAGTGATGCTACTTTAAATCGCTTCTTTGCGATGCATGTTGTTGCCGTCCCACTAGCTCTAATTGGTCTCGTCGTGATGCATATCATTGCTCTACATGAGGTTGGATCAAACAATCCTGATGGTGTGGAAATTAAGTCGATGAAAGATTCTAAGGGTAAGCCTCTAGATGGCGTGCCGTTTCATCCTTATTACACAGTCAAAGATCTATTCGGCGTTGGGGTCTTCTTAACCGTTTTCTGTGCCATAATGTTTTTTGTACCAGAAGGTGGAGGATATCTTCTAGAGGCACCTAACTTTGAAGCCGCTAATCCTATGAAAACACCCGAGCATATTGCGCCAGTTTGGTATATGACACCTTTTTACGCTATATTACGGGCCGTACCAGATAAACTTGGTGGCGTTGTTGCTATGGGCGCCGCTATTGCTATTCTTTTTGTTTTACCATGGTTGGATAGAAACCCTGTTAAATCAATTCGCTATAGAGGGCTTGGGTATAAGTTGATGCTTTGTGTCTTTGTTGTGAGCTTTATTAGTTTAGGCTATCTAGGCATGATGGTGCCGACTGCTAATAGGACGCTTGCTGCCCAAATATGTTCATTTTTATATTTTGCTTATTTTCTTTTCTTACCTTTCTATTCCACGATGGAGAAGACGAAAAATGTGCCAAATAGGGTTTCAAGCTGATGAATAGGAAATTCTCAAGCGCGATAGCGTTAACTTTGCTCTTTTTAGGGATATCTTCTGTTGGATTTGCGTCTGGTGGTAGTTTTCATTTAGATAAAGTAAAAAACGATTTAAGAGATAAGGCCTCACTGCAAAGAGGGGCACAAATCTACATGAATTATTGTCTTGGTTGTCATAGCTTGCAATATACTCGTTATATTCAACTGGGCCAATATATCGGGATAGTGGATGAAGATGGGGTTGTTTTGGATAAGCTTATCCAGAATAATTTAAACTTTGTTTCATCCAAAGTAACGGATAACGTTGTTAATAGTATGCCTAGCACTGATGCTGAAAAATGGTTTGGGGTTGCCCCACCTGATTTAACATTAGTGACTCGAGCTAGGGGTAAAAATTGGGTATACAGTTACCTTAAGGGTTTTTATGTAGACGATAAAAGACCTTGGGGTGTCAACAATGCTGTGTTTCCAGATGTAGGTATGCCGCACGTTTTGCTGCCTTTACAAGGCAAGCAAGAAGCAGTATTCAAAACAGTCTACGCAGAAGGTGAAGGCAAGAAAGTCGCTTCTAAAGTTATTGATAAGCTTGTTTTAACAGAGCAAGGCGAAATGGATGAGTCGCAATACGATCAAACAATAACAGATTTAGTTAATTTTCTTGAGTTTATCGGTGAACCTGCAAAAGAGAAACGAACACGCTTAGGGGTGTTCGTTGTTTTATTTTTAATAGTATTAACTGCTTTCCTTTACGCTTTGAAGCGTGAATTCTGGAAAGACGTACACTAACTAGAGGGCGATGTATGGCAGTGCAAGCGAATAAGCGTTCGGTCATGACCCTGTATCATGGAACATTAGATGCTTATAGTCACCGAGTCCGAATTGTTTTGGCGGAGAAAGGGGTCAATTACGATCCGATCGAAATTGATGAGGAAAATTTTCCAGATGCCTTGTTAGAAATCAATCCTTACAGCAGTGTGCCAACACTTGTTGATAGAGATTTATATTTGCATGAATCTGAAATTATTATGGAATATTTGGATGAAAGATTTCCACATCCTCCATTGATGCCCGTGTTACCTGTTGCAAAGGCTCGCAGTCGGTTAATGCTTTATCGAGTTAATCGTGATCTCTATAACCTTATGAATAAGGTTTTGAATAAAGGTGAAAGCCCGGACAGAGAGAAAGCAAGACGAGCTTTGAGGGACACCATTGTAAGTATTGCTCCTCTTTTCGACAAGCAACCATACTTTTTAAGTGACGAATTTACGCTGGTTGATTGTTCTATTGCACCATTACTTTGGCGCTTGCCACAAATGGAAATTGAGTTGCCTTCGCATGTTGCTGGAGTTAAAGAGTATGCGGCTAGGCTTTTTGAAAGAGAAGCATTCCAAGTTAGTTTGACTGATGCAGAGAGAGCTTTGGCACAGATATGACATCAAGTAGACCTTATTTACTAAGAGCTTTTTATGACTGGATTTTAGATAATGACTTTACGCCTTATATTGTCATTGATACCTTAGATCCAGATGTGACAGTTCCACAGGAATATGTTGAGAATGGCCGAATAGTTTTGAACATTTCTCCGGTCTCAATTGAAGACTTACTTATTGCTAATGACCACTTGGGATTCAATGCAAGATTTGGCGGAGTGCCATACTGTATTTATTCTCCAATTAGCTCCATTGAAGCAATCTATGCAAAAGAAAATGGTCGGGGCATGGTCTTTAAGGACGAAGATGATGAAGACGATGAACCACCACCACCACCTAAGGATCGTAAATCTGAGGGCAGTGGAGGCAGTGATAGTAAAGGTGGAAAAAGCAAGTCTGGTCGATCTCATCTCACTGTCGTGAAATAGTTTTTTCTATTTTACTTGTTCAAAAAAAAGCCCCACTCTCACAGAGAGCGGGGCTTTTTTTATAGAAGCTTAAATTTCGTTTGGCAGTGGCTCAATAATTAGTTTTGTAAATTTATTTAAATTAACACTAAACCCAGAATCTTCAAGACTTGGTACATTCATCGTGAAGGCAAGCTTATTATTCAGCTTAAATAAGCTGATATGACC
>CAYGPI010000100.1:0-8403 GCA_964351745.1 uncultured Francisellaceae bacterium | reverse complement strand
CTTTGCTTGTTAAAGCCAGATATTAGTGAAGCATTTCTTCTGTTATTTCTAGGCGGGATGTTTTCTTTAAAGGACTTTGTTTCACTATCTTGATGTTTCATCGATTTATCTTGTTTTTCTTGCTGAGTATTTTGAGCGCCTTGATAATCATGGTTCGAGCTAGCTGCTCTTTCTTGTCTGGATTTTAAGGGTTTGACCAAAGCATGTCGGCGAGCAATTTTTTGCTTCGGATGTCCTTGCTTCTGCTTTTCCTCTGCTTTTTGCTCTTTAGCTAATTTTTTATCTTGTGTTAGCTCCGCATCAGTTTTAATCAGTGGCGTTGCAGCTATTTTCTGTTTACGACATGCTTGCAGCCATTGATTTGGTTCAGAGCCTCCCCCAACTTTATTTAAAACTTCTTGCCTTTTCAAATCATCCTTTGCCCACGCTCTTGGATCTGCTAAATATTCTTGAAAACTTTCAAAATCTCGGCGGCTCATTTTATGAGTGGGCTCATCACTTTTTTTGGTACATATCTCCCACTTCTGATCTTGATTCTTAGCGATATGGACAAGATCCTGAATGAAAGTGATATTGTGATTATCTGGATCGTGACTAATACTTTTGAAATATTCCATCGCCGCTTTCGACCTATTTTTGCCCATCCGAAATGGACCGGGATCATAATCTTTGGATTCGCAACCAATATTCGTATTATTCATGGTTGCTTTATCACCAAACGTACCCCTGTAGTTTGCCCTCGTATTGCCAGAGTGAAATGTACTAGTTTGAAACTCTTTGCCATGGCCTGGCGCTCCGTCTACAAGACTGAAATACTGCTCTACTTGGTTGTCCTTTTCATACGCTCTCATTTGACGACATTTATTTCTATAAGTAAGCGGATCAGCGAAAGTATCTGGTATCACCATACTGAGACCATTAGGTGCAACTGTAGCTGCTTTTTTAACATGTTTTTTTGTTCCAAGTTTTGTGTTTTTATGGAGATCTTTAATGGCCACGTACCCTTTTGTTAAGGCAACTTGCAATACCATCTGGCGCATTTGGGATACTTCTCTTTCTACACCACCATCTATGGAAACAACATCATTACCTGGCTCATCATATTGAGGCTCTCCATTCTCATCGAAGAGCATAGCACCATCCCCCCCTATCTTAGGCTGTGATGCGGATGGATCCTTAGGCACGCTACCTTGGATCGATAGTATAACGGCACTAGCGCCAAAACTCTTACCAGAAGCAGAAGGCCCGCCCACCCATAACACCATTTTTTTTGCCCATTTAGGGCCTTCGTAATGGTTCGTAGAAGTAACAAAAACAGCTTCTCTAAAGCTTGCCTGTCACGTTCTTCTTTGATGGCAGCCTTATATAAGTCTAAACCAGTCATGGGGGTGCCATCTGGATTTTTTCTTTGCTTACCATTCTTTAAAACTGGCTTATCAAGAAGGTTTCTCATCTTAATTTTTTGATTTGGAGAAGAAGCCATGTTGTCTTCTCCCATAAGAATTTCTTGATGCAGATAAGTCAAAAATTCTTTTCGTGCGGCTGTTTGCTCTTGAGTTTTAGCATTTAACATGGCTCGTGCGCGGCTATCAGATGGCAACAATCTGTCTATGGTTCGATGATCAGGATCATCATCAACTTCATAATGGTCAACTTTAGCTAACCAGGAGTTGAGTTCCGTTTTGTTCTTCTTCCCCATACTTAATCACGCTGTCTGCACTATTTCTCACAAAAGAGTTAGAGTGACGATAGGAGCAATAAGTTCAATGCTCTACATTTGGTGCAAGAGCACGTATCAGCTCATATTTAAGACAAGCAAGGAAAAAAAACTAGATGAATTCTGAGCAGCTACTGAACTCAATGTGGAATCTAATTCACTTAAAGTTTCAGTGCAAACTAAGGCAAAGATCTAGCTTTGAAATGAGCTAGAATCATTTTCAGCTCTTGATCTGTTACAAGACGTTTTCTGTTTTGTCCTTGTTGCTAAAAGCTCGTGATTTAAGCCTCTCAATCCGATAGTCCAAAATTATTTCAAAATTTAAAGTTAAAAAATTTTGCAAAAAGGAAAATATGCATTAGGCTAGATATTCAAACGAAAATTGACATGTTACAAGGAGTTTCAAATGAAAGAATTAAAAGCAGAAACATTATCATCAGTATCTGGTGCTGGCTATGGTAAAGATGAAGCAGTGAATGACGCTGTTGTATTAACTGGTGTTTATTACCAACTTAATTCAAACAAAGAGCCATCTTTAGACGAAATTTTAGAAACAGTAGAATACTTAGCTGAAGAACTAAGAGATAGATTTTAAGCTTTAATTTATCATTGAATATGCCGGATATGACTAGACAGTCATATTCGGTACATTAATTAAACATTATCTATTAAGTTCACAACTAACTCATGCCTACAATAACCTTCATTCATTCAGGACAATCACTCTATTCGTCATGAATAGGCTATGTTATTAATAGAATACCTATCCTCCAATTAATATCAAACAATCTCTAAATCTAAGCATCTGACATTTCAGCAATTGTGTTTGTTATAACCACTCACAACAGGGAAAGCTTATGAAATCAGTTATAAGTATGCTCATCACTCTAGCAGCCTTATCCATTGGCCAATCACAGGCAATGCCTATCACTAATTTACTGGCATTAGGCGATAGTCTTTCAGATTCAGGCAATCTATTCGCAGCGAGTGGGCAACCACCATCCCCCTATTTTGAAGGGAGATTTACAAATGGACCAACCTTTGTTGAATACCTCAATTCAGATCTCCATTTGGGCGAATTAAAACCTTCTTTATTGGGTGGCCAAAATTATGCTTGGGGAGGTGCTAGAGCCGGGCAAGATATTCCATTCAATGGCAGCGCTATTCCAGGACTTGCAACGCAAACCAACCTATTATTAACAGATCTTGGCACAAATACGATTGATCCAGAAACACTCATCCTCATGTATATTGGTAACAACGATGTTGCTGATGTCATTCAAGCCCAACTTGATAATAACCAAGCTATGTTCCAATTCAACCAGGCCGTTGATGAGATCTTGCTAAGTATTGGTATGTTAAGCGATGCTGGAGCAAGCCAGTTTATGATACCGTTAGTGCCTGACTGGAGCCTTGCGCCCCGTTTTCTGAATGACCCTAGGGCAAGTGAGCTAACCTCAATGTATAACTCACTACTGACAACCTCATTAGATAACTTGAGCCAGCTGGATATCGCCACTTTTGATACCACTGCGTTTTTTATTGAAAATCAAAGCCATTTTGCAGTGATAGACTCCCCCTGCTTAGCTCTTGGATGCCCCTCTGTCGAGGACTATTTATTCTTTGATGATATTCATCCAACGACCTTGGCACACGAAATGTTAGCCAAAGGCATCGAACAACAGCTGGGCATCACTGTGCCTGTACCAAGCACCTTATGGCTTGCAGTTTTGGGATTCCTTGTTATGGCAAGACGGCGCAGAGATCCAAAAAAAAGGCTTCCAGTAAGTCTGGGTGCATCCCATAGCGCAAAATAATTCTGCCTACTCGCACAATTTCACCATCCACAACAAGATCAAAGGTTGGCAAATGCCAACCTTCGGAAGATAATCGTTGGCTCAACTCATCCATGGTGATATCGGGTCTATCTAATCGTAAAATAATACCAGGCAAAGACGGTTGTCGACCTGGCGTCACAATATGAACTCCAGACATGGCTAACAAAGATTTCTTTAAATCATGACATCGTTGGAATAACGTTGTCATAATGTCCTTGTAACCTGAAAATTTATATTTTTCTATAAAATAATATTGAGCAACCAAAGGCCCTGCAGAATGAGAAAACTGTAGCTGAAAACGATGCATTTTATTGCCAAGATAGGTATTTTCATGAGCTAAGGCACTTATTTGCAGCTCCCTTTTAAAACATAACCAAGCAAGCCCTGGATAGACCATGCCATATTTATGGCTCGATACATTAATCATTGAAACATGCTCTAGCCTAAAATCCCACTTTAACTTCGGATATTGAAACGGCGCAACAAAGCCGCCGCTTGCCGCATCGACATGAATTGGAATAAACAGTCCCTTTTCACGATGAATGCTCTTTAACTTAGAGTTAATGCTTTGCACATCGTCAAAATATAACGATCGGGTGATACCTAATGTACAAACGACCCCAATCGTATTCTCATTGACAACCGACTCAAGATTATCCCCATCAAAAATTAAACTATCGCTTTTTAAAGCAACAACCACTAATTCAACCTGTAGTAAAGTTGCAGCTTTTTGCCAAGCGACATGGCAGTTCTCACAAACAACTAAGCTTGGCTTTGAGTCTTTAGGAGCATTAGACAACCATGCATGCTTTAAAAAAAATAAGGATAAAATAATAGCTTCACTAGATCCTGATGTCGCAAAAGCATCATAATCAGACACAGTTTTTGATGTGCTAACCAAGTCTAAAATAAAAGATTTGCAAATTTGCATCATATCTTGAATTTCAGGATAGGCAAAAAAATCGACGGCATTAATACCGCTAAACTCGCTAAAAAGCTCTACAGCTTTAGGCTCCATCACCGTATTGGCAAAGGAGCCTAAATTTTTATAGCTGCGTTTAGCTATTTGATAACGGCATTCATTAAAAACATCTTGGTACTCATCCTGAGCAAGGTTATGAATAAGCTTCATTATAATCTCATCAAAGCTGTAAATTTAGGTCTTAATACCTTTAAAGATAATTTAGAATGCCATAGAGGCATAATATAAAAGCACAAGTAATATAGAAATTTGGGTTAATCAAAAAACGATAATACCAAGGTTTTTTATAATGTTTCATAAAAGCTTTTAAAATAGGTTTGGTGACACAAACCTGCGTTCCTTTCTTTAAATTTTCATGAATAGAGATGTCTGGACCAATGTTTGCTTCTATAATACAACCGCGAGACTCATTCACTGGTCTCGACAAATCTTCACATAAAAAATCAAAGCCCACAAGGTATAAATTCAGTGTTTTTGCCGCGTCTACTAATAAATCATGATTGTATTTGCATATATCACTTACGGGCACTCCAAAAAAGGTGCCTCCTCGAGAACTGTTACAAACATATCGAAGCTTTATGGTTTCTCCTGCATAAGGTACATAATGAACGCCTATCCCCTTTTCCTTAAGCAAGATATTCGTCTCTTCGTTTAACTCGTAGTCATGAAGTGGCAGATCTTTTACTCGGGCTCTTTTTTTATTTTGAATGTCTATCAGCTTCATGATGGACGATTTTCCATCGCCGGTCACCTGCGCTGGAATCCTCTCAGTGATAGCTATAACTTTGCTCTTTAAAACTAAGACCCTGAAGGATCGAAGCCCATGTTCAAAATGCTCAATACTTAACCCATCGTATTCTTCATACATCTTTTTCATGAGATAAATTAAAGATTTTTTATCCTGAATATTGCAAGAGACATCTTTTCCACAAGATGAGTCAATGGTAGGTTTCAAAACGACAGGAAATGAGACATCTAACTGCTCAAGGGCAGGATCCTCTTCAAACTCATCCAGATCATAGGCTGTCGCTTTGGGAACTGGGAAACCGGCCTTGGCTAAGACTTTATTGGTTATAAATTTATTGCAAGCTATGCTGACACTAGCCTCATCATTCATTGGTACGAGACCATTTCTGAAATAGTATGGGCGTCCATTTATTATTATTTTAAAACCATGAACTTGCGGCACCGCAATAGGACATAAGCCCATCTTCTGGGCTGTATGGTAGTATAACTCCGTCAGTTCGTGCATACATATCCTTATTGAAGCAAAATCCAACTATCCTTGCTCTATAACAGTCTGCCAGGACGAACCGACATGAAGAAGTTGTAAGATAGCCTTATTGTAACTTATTTAATCGTACCTAAAAGGGTTAACTTTGAAATCCTAACACGTTCAGTTCCATTCAGGTATAGACTTTGGGCACCAGAAGGTATTAACAACTTGGTGGAGAGCTACGGTGCGTTGGGTCGGAGGATCTTTTGTCCATAACTCTTAGCATTTTATCATAATCACCCTCCTTATAGAGGGGATCTATAAGCTCAGGATCTGAGTATAATCCTTTTGCATATTGCAAATGACACATGACCTGCTTTTGCTCATTTGGGCAAAGCTGCTTGAATGCAGCTAAGTCAAGTTCGCCATGAAGGTCTCGATCAGGCCTTCGCAGAATGCGTTCGGGCTTACGCGGCAAGGCGCCAGTCTTTTCAGAATGTTGATAAACAATGTTACCACTAACATCTAGGATTCTAGGGAGCTGATGATGTTCGCCAACAGTTAAATTAAAGTTAGGTAGGTTTATGTGTTCGTCACCACTTAAGCTTTCCAAAAGTGGGGCATAGGCAGAACCAGGCACAGAGTGGTGCCTAGCTTTTTTTATTTTTTTCCATAAATGAAGCAAACAAATGCCCCCTCATATCAAAAACTTCTTTTTACTTTCACTTTAGCAACTTTATCAAAAGTAGAAGGCTCTACACAACCTTCTTGTTTGCGAATCTTGACTAATTTTTGTTTAGCCACTCCTTTAGCCTTTTTCTTAACTTTTCTTGCGTTGTTTGGATGAGGTTGGTTTTCCACATTGACCTGTTGAGCGATGGCTCTTCGAGCTGGCAAAACAGTTTGAATTTCACTTCGTTTATAATGCTTTACAACCACAGGATGCTGATAATTGGCATCTAATTGCGCCAATTCTTCGGGAGCAATAACACAGCCACCTAAACTACCTGCAAAGATGACGATACATATAAATCGACCTGTTATATTAGCTGGATTTAGCATTGGATAACTCTTTTTTAGTTGAGAAGCTTGCATCATATAGAGATCCCATAAAAGATCAATGTAATAGCCTAAAAACAACTAGTTACCCAACAAAGATAAAAGCTCAGTTGACGCATCAAATTAAGTATGCGAATCATAGAGGCAAGTAGTGTGTAAATAGGTCTAATTTTATGGGCTCTATAGGACAGTGGATGTCAGATGCTGGGGATTTTTTCTCACGCTCTTTTACCTGTGCTAAATATGTCACAACAACAACCCTCAGCTATGTCTTAAGCCCAGCATCACAAAGGAACCTCCTGTTTGGCGTCACCCAGTTTTCGGAAGGTTTCAAAACAGTGGCGACATTCCCGTTTACTGTCCTTAAATTGCCATTTAACCCTGATACCAGAGAATCTTTAGGTCACATCCTCCAGTACAATGTTTTGTATTATGCTGTCCCAGTGATAACTTACCATGGTCTTTTGCGATCCCCAATCGAACATATGCTCAAAAGCACCGTAGGCGACTATTTGCCATGGGTTGACATAGCTATGAACGCTGTTTTCTTTAGAGCAGCCTTCAACGCTTATACGCTTAACGCTGTGACGAATACAAATGCTTCCATGATTACTTTGGAACCAGCTCTTGATAATGAGATATCTCCATGCTCAGAATTATGCACTAACGCCATTAAGTTACGTGGAAAAATAATGAGTCCTATCTATGATTTAGGAAAAAATGTCTTTGCTATCGGTGTCTCTAAAACTTATGTCATAGGACCTATTGGCACTTTCCTTTTAAAGCCACTAGCTTGGGGAGAAGGTATTGCGGAAGTTAAGATGGGGGGTCTTTGTGATGATCATAGACAAGCATATTTCGCAACCCATACCTTAGCCCATTGGGGGATGGGTACAGCTGCCTTGGTTTGCATCAAATCTACCACAGGCCTTCTTGGCTACTACACAGGCGTTCAAAGCGCCTGGCTAGAAGATGCTATGTTCACCATACTATTTCCCTTGATGGTGACGCACATGCATCATCAGCCTAAAAATAATGAAATTATAGCCGCACAACCAAGAGACTACTTCTTCTCGCATGTGCGCAGTTTATGCGCAAAAGGTTTTCAGGTTGTCAATGATTATGTACTGCCGAAACTTATGAAGCCTGAAAATGATGGTAAATTACTGGAAGTTTTATCTAAAACTTGGGACAGCAAAGCCTTAAAAGTCGTAAGAAACTCTTTGTTATATCCAAAAATGAACACTAATCTTTACACGCTATCGGAAGTGGGGCCTATTAACTTACTGTTAAGAATCAATTCAAGCTCTGTTAGAAATGGCATCCAGAGTGCAAAAAGTTTAATCGATTATCAGAAATATATTGAGTTTGGTATCTGGGTATATGCCTGGGTTCCCTTTACGGGGCCACTCATTAATGAACAACAGCAATTCATTATTGATAAGTTAACAGAAAATCCAAAGAAAACCTTACATCTCCTGGCAAAATTGGAATGTATCTTGGTGCATGCTGAAGATCCACAGCGGGAAAAAGTAACCATAAAGTGGACAGGAGGATCCAAACAGTTAAACATCATCGAAGATTATTTTGA
>CAYGPI010000099.1:0-8467 GCA_964351745.1 uncultured Francisellaceae bacterium | reverse complement strand
GTGATGGTGGTGCCGGTGGTTTTGGTGGCCTTGGCGGTGATGGCAGCGGCGATGGTTCTGGTGGCCGTTTTGGTAACAGTGGTTTTGGTGGCTCTAATTTATTTGGTGCAGATGGTGGCAACTCTGGCAAAAAAACTGCTGAAGAATTACGCGATGAACGTCTTAAACGCCAACGTGATGAACTAGCTCAAAGAAGAGCTGAACGCGAACGTCAAAAAGAGCTTGAGCGTTTAAGAAAACTTGCTGAGCTAGAAAGACAAAAGTACCAGCAGTCAATCCAGCAACGTGCAGCTATCATGGAAGCCCAAGCCAATGCGTTGGCAACAACATGGCTAACTGTAACACCCCAAGAATATGTTTTGGGCGTCCTTGCAGGTGAAGTAGACGATGATAAAGAAGATGGCGTAACATCGGTTCCAGCTGGCCCAGTCATTATCGGAAAAGACGAAGATGGCAACCCAGTTTTTGCTGAAGTACCTAAGAAAGATTACATTAAAGCAGGCAGTATCTTATACGGTGTTTTAGATACTTCTATCAATACTGATGAAAAGGGCCCTATCCTAGCAACTATTGTTCATGGAAAACTAAAAGGTTCTCGTTTAATTGGAACGATTAATCATCCTAGCGATAGAGCTGAAAAAGTTATTTTGAATTTCCAAACTATGAGTGTTCCATTCTTAGAAACGTCAATAGCCATTAATGCTGTCGCTATTGATCAAGATACAGCTAGAACTGCTTTAGCTTCTGATGTTGATCATCATTACTTACTACGTTACGGCGCTCTGTTTGCTGCATCCTTTATGCAAGGGTACGGTCAAGCAATCTCTGAAGCAGGTGGTGTGATTACAACCTCTCCAAATGGCGCAACACAAGAAACTAAGCCAGAACTATCTGGTACAGAGGAAGTGTTTGCTGCTGTAGGTAAAGTTGGTGAAGAATGGGCAAATGCTACAAGACCATTGTTTGATACACCAAATACTGTAACAGTAGATCAAGGCATTGGCGTAGGCTTACTGTTCTTAATTGATGTAGACGTCTCCGATTCTGATAAGGGTTAATAATAAAATGGCTGATGACAACGAAAATGAATTTGAAGAAGAATTCGACTTTGAATCTGAGGAGGATTTATTAGAGTCCGCTGATGACGAGTTTGGAGAAACTGATGCTTACGGAGCTAGTGAATCTAAGATGCCACCTCTTCCAGCGCTTATTGGCGGTGGGGCAGCTGGTCTAGTCTTGATTATTGCTATTGCTTACTTTGCATTTGGCGGGGAAGAAGAAGTTATACCTCCCTCCCCTGAGCCTATTGTAGAAATTGCACCAGAGCCAGAGCCTGTCAAAGAGCCTGATCCTTGGGGTAGCAACGATGGTGGTGACTTACTAGCTAATGATAAGCCTGCAATTACACCTAAAACTGTTGTAGAAAAGATTGAAGCTCAAGAGAAAAACCTAAATACCAAAATTCAAGCTTTAGAAATAAAGTTAAATGAATTACTATCTAAGTTAGGTCGTCTAGATAGTGCTATGAGTGTATCATCTCGTGATATCACAGATGTTAACCTCAAGCTTGAAGCCATTAATCAAGAGTTAAAAATGATAGCGGCTCCTCCAGCGCCTACGGTTAAGGAAGAGAAAGTTGAAAGTCTAAGCGAAGCTTATACCAACCCAACTTTTACCGTTCATGCAATCATTCCTGGAAGAGCATGGCTTAAAACACGTGATGGAAAAACCATTACTGTAACTGAAGGTGATGCTATTGACGGCTATGGCAAGGTTATGGGCATAGATGCACCTTCTGGAGTTGTTCTTACAAGCTCTGGGGTGATGTTAAGATAAGAGAGTTAACTTATGGCAATTAGTTTAGACGTTGCACTTACAAATCTATCTACTGCAGTTGGACTTATTAAAACTCTGGTAGCTGCTGTTGCTTATATTGTGGGTGTTGTTCTTATTTTTAAGGGCATCACCGGATTTAAAATATTTGCGACCCAAACTTTTGGGTCGGCGCAACGCGGTGAGATGTCGGGGCCCATTGTCTATCTTTTAGTTGGGGGCATCTTATGCTATTTGCCCTCATCGCAAGATGTTGCTCTTTTTACAATATTTGGAACAAGTGATGTTGGCAATGAACAAGAGCTTATTGCTTACCTAGTTCCTGGCGCAGAAGAAAAGTGGGCAGCTATTGCTTTAGTCCTCGTCAAATACATGATGCTAGTCGGTTTCATTGCTTTTGTACGCGGATGGATAATATTGTCCAAAATGGGTGGAGCTGGTAGTCAACCTGGCTCTATGGGCAAAGGCCTTACCCATGTCATTGGTGGCGCCCTACTGATGAATATACCTGATTTCATGACTATTATGGCAACTACGTTTGGTTTTTCTTAATTAAAGAGTAAAGTTTTGGATCAATTACCAATATTACTAACTGCCCAAAGCGGCAGCTGGCGCAAGTACCATTCAAGGAAATCTAATAAGAGATTTGTTGGAATGAAAAAGCGTGTTTTACAAAGAGATAACTACTGCTGTAGGTATTGCGGATTTTTCTCTAAGGAATATCAAGAGATAGTCAATATTGATGGCAACTATGGAAACAACAAATTTGAGAATTTAGCAACGGCCTGCAGCTTTTGCTCTCAATGCTTTTTTTTAGAGTCGTTAGGCTTAGATGGGAACTCTGGAGGCACTATTATTTTTCTTCCAGAAATCAGTCAGGCAGATTTAAGCAACTTTGCAAGAGTCCTTTATTGCTCAATGGATAAAGAGTCCGCTTACAAAGGAAAACTTCAATCTGTATATTTAAGTCTGAAAGAGCGAGGAAACGACGTTATAGAATGTTTTGGTCCTGATACGAATGATCCCAAAATATTTGGCCAAACGCTCGTTGATTCCGGTTTAAAGAAAGAAAATTTAAAGCATGATGTTTTGCAACACTTGAGGCTACTACCCTCCAGAAAGGCATTTAAACCTCAAATTGACTATTGGAAGAAAACAGTATTTGCTAAAGTACCACTTTAAATTGAAAGTATTATTAATCGCAAACCAGGAGAAAATCATGACTAAAGCTGTTAAGAAAAAGCAAACGGAGCCTAAGCTAGCCTTGTTAGGCTACTTTAGCGCTTTGCTTGCTTTATTTTTTGTATCAGAAATAGCCTTTGGTGCAGGACAAACCGTAGGTGATGTTGCAGAGCATGTAACAGGTTCAATGAAAGGATTACAGAAACTTCTCGGCGCAGCTGCCTATATCGCAGGCTTAGGCTTCGGTATCGCTGGTATGATGAAGTTTAAAGCTCATAAAGACAATCCAACACAAGTACCTTTAAGCCAGCCAATTACTTTAATTTTAATTGCAGCTGGTCTTGTGTTCTTACCAAGCCTTATCTCTACAGCCGGTACAACTATCTTCTCTGATGGTAAATCAGGCGATTCAGAAGGCGGCGGTTTTGATTAATTCAAAATCCTAAGAATAATAACTGTGCAAGTCTTCTAGGCTTGCACGCTTCTTTTTTAATTACATTGTAAGAGAGCAACTCGTCATGGCTTTTATAGATCCAGTCTTAGATAGCGTAGATAGTGTTTTGGCCTGGCTTGGCTCTTCCCTTGGTCAAGATGCAGATAGTTACTGCCAAATTGAAACAGCAGATAACAGACACACCCTGGTGGCTAAAGATGGCTCTATATGCTCCATTATAAAATTACATGGTGCTACTCAGCTTGTTGGCCCGGATGAATTTCAAAGAATCCATGGTGGACTTAATAACTCATTAGGCGCTCCTCTTTCTCGAATTGGGCATGCGGTGCAAGTTTATTTTTACTACGATAAGCACCTTGTTAAGGACGAAATCAATGATATTTTCGCTCCAGCAAGAGCAACCGCTAGCCGTTTAGACTTAGATCTAAAAGATCTATTTGAAGAAAGAGCAGACCATTTAAGTGAGTATTGTGCATCTGAATGCTGTTTTTTTGTGCTTTGGACACGACCTAATTCTTTGACTCAAACACAATTAGACACATCAAATAAAGCTAAGTTGAAAAAAATGTCTGAGGCAAAGTTGCCTAGCTCAAGACGCGCACAAAATATTATGGCTGCCATACCAGAGCTTAGAGAAAGTCATGATTCTTTTGTTCGTGGCGTTCTTAATGACATGTTAGATTTAAGTCTTTATGCCGTACTACTAGATGTTCATAAGGCTGTTTACGAAATTCGTAGAAGTATTGACCCAGATGCGACTGGATTAGACTGGCGCCCTATCCTACCTGGCGACAAAATCCCTATTAGAAATTTAAAAGATGCAAAAAAGAGAGATGTCAGCGAAATCTTATGGCCACCTATTGCTCAGCAAGTCATTCCGCGTGATGGTGACGTACAAGACCTAAGAACCTGCAGAATTGGCGATAAAATTTATGCGCCTGTTTTTGTTGATTTATTCCCACAGGAAATAAAGCCTTTTATTGAATTATTTAAGCGTGTACTACATACATCTCTCCCTTGGAGAATGTCATATTTGATAGAATCTGATGGTATTAAAACTTTAGGCATTAAACCTCTTTTAGCTTCTATTCTAAGTTTTGCGTCTGCTCAGAATCCACTTATTGCTGACTCTGCAGAGCTACTTCGTTATTATCATGACAGCACTGATAACGCGATTATTAAACTTAGAGTGGCCCTTTGTACTTGGGCACAAGTTGGAGAGGACAGATTACTGCGTACAAGAGCAGCTGAGCTTATTAAAGCTGTTCAAGGCTGGGGACACTGTGAAGTCGCAGAATACTCAGGCGATAGTTATAAAGGCACACTATCTACAGCACTTAGCTTGAATCTTGATAGTGTTGCAACAGCTTCCGTCGCACCTCTAAGTGATGTGATCTATATGCTGCCTTTTGTTCGCCCTGCTTCCCCCTGGGTCACTGGCGCGACTTTATTCCGATCACCTGATGGCAAGCCATGGCCTTATCAGCCAGGCTCAACACAGCAAACGACTTGGATTGACTTGTGTTATGCAAGGCCTGGTTCGGGTAAGTCAGTGTTATCGAACTCTATTAACCTTGCTTTGTGTTTACAGGGCGGTATAAGAAGACTACCAAGAATTTCTATCATTGATATTGGTCCATCTAGTGCTGGTTTAATCTCTTTACTTAAAGAAGCTTTACCTGAGGATAAGGCACATTTGGCAGCTTATCACCGCTTACGTATGACGCCTGATTATTCTATTAATCCATTTGATACGCAGCTTGGTTGTCGTAACCCTACCCCACAAGAAAGAAGCTTTTTAGTCAACTTCATCACGTTGCTTGCAACTCCAGTTGGTGAAGCGAAAGCTTATGATGGTATTGCCGATATGGCTGGTATGGTTATCGATGAGCTTTATAAGAGCTTAGAAGATAAATCTAACCCTAATAAGTTTACATCTAACATTGAGCCAAAAGTTGATGCTGCCGTCAAAGAAATAGACTTTTTTGCGGATCCCCATACAACATGGTGGGAAGTCACTGATGCCCTTTTTGTGAAAGGGAAAGTTCATGAAGCCACATTAGCACAACGCCATTGTGTTCCTTTGTTGGCTGATGCCGTTGCTGTTTGCCGAACACCTGTGATTGAAGATCTTTATGGTAAGATCATTGCTCCAACTGGTGAGCCGCTGATTTCTGCCTTTGGACGCATGATATCTAGTGCTGTTCGAGAATACCCACTGTTATCAAGAATAACTGCATTTGACTTAGGTGAAGCGAGAGTTGTTTCTCTCGATTTAGACGAGGTCGCGAAAACAGGTGGTGAAGCTGCTGATAGACAAACAGCAGTCATGTATATGCTTGCACGATATATTTTAGCTAAAAACTACTATCTCACTGAGAACAACATCGAAGATTTCCCTGATGCTTATAAGGATTACCATAAAGATCGCATTATGGAGATTAGAGAGGATCCAAAACGTTTGGTCTTAGATGAATTTCACAGAACGTCTAAAGCTCAGGCTGTTCGAGATCAAGTTATTGTGGATATGCGAGAAGGAAGAAAGTGGAAGGTTCAAGTCGCATTACTATCTCAATCACTTGATGATTTTGATCCTGTGATGGTTGAATTTGCTACTTCTATTTTCATTATGGATGCAGGACCAAAGCAAGCGATTGAGAAATCAGCACGAACTTTTGGCCTTAGCCCTACAGCTAAGCTCGCTTTAAGTACAAGAGTTCATGGTCCAAGAGCCGAGGGGGCAACCTTCTTAGCTCAATTTGCAACTAAGCTTGGTATGAACACACAATTATGTACGTCGACTCTTGGCCCTATTGAGCTTTGGGCCTTTAATACAACCTCTGAGGATGCTCGGATAAGAAATTCTCTTTATGAGCGCATAGGTGCTAAAGAAACTCGTAAAATTCTTTCTATGCTCTACCCATCAGGTAGTGCTGCTAGAGTGGTTGAGCAAAGACTAGCCCAAATCAAGCAAGATGGCGAAAAAGTAAGCGATGAAGAAAGTAAGAGTGTCATCGAAGAGCTCATAGAAGAAATTATGAGTGTCTATGAAGGACGAGGCACTGGAAAGTCTAGTGGCGGCGGTGTACACGCATAAACTTTGTCATGCCTTATGTCACGTTATCTCTTTAATTCGGTTGACTGGTAACTTACTGGTCAGCCGAATTGTCAATCGCTGAGCAACCTTTCTTTAATCTTGACATCCGCATCTTAATAACTTCATAATTCCTAATAGAGCTAATATTTACAGCTATTTCAACAAGTAGACTTCAGCGCAATCAATTAGAATGTTTTCAAGGAATGAAGACATCAAATAAATCAGGAAGATATCATGCTGCAATCCGCATCAGCTCACCCACACAAAACAAAATTGGCCTTAAAAGGTGGTGGCGCTAAAGGCTTTTTGTATGTTGGCGTAGCCAAAGCATTAGCAGAGCTTGGTGTTTTAAAAAATATTACAACGATAGCAGGCTCTTCAGCTGGTGCCATTGGTGGTCTTTTGCTAGCTACGGGTTTACCTATTGAGCGATTAGAAGCCATCATGGATAAAGCTGATTTTTCGAATATGATTTATCAGGAATCCTATTACAGAGAAGCCTCTAATTTATACTACTACAAAGGCATACACTCAGGCGCAAAATTAGTTGACTGGTTTGGGGACATCATCAAGGAAGTCACTGGCCATACAGATTGTACGCTCGAAGAATGGCACGCGATCAAAGAGAAACACCCTGAAAAAGGTATGAAGGATCTAATCATAGAGGCTTGCCTTTTAAATACCAAGTTTAATCAAGTCTTTTCATGGGACAAGCCTCCTTACAACAAAGTCCCGATTAAACATCTTGTTCGCGGCTCCATGGCTGTTCCAGTTTTTTTTACGCCTTGGGAATATGAACATACGATGCCTGACGGGCGTAAAGTAGTCCTGACTTTTGTTGATGGAGGCATGCAATCAAAATGCCCTATTGATGTATTTAATCTCGAAGATAATCAATACAACCCAGAAGCTTTAGGGATCTGGATTGCTGATGGTGCCTTGATAGCACATGTTGAGCATGGCACGCCATTACCCAGTCATGAGATCAAATCTTTCCACGATTATCTTAGCGCTACTGTTGAAGCGAGCCTCAATACGCAAACTATCACAATGCTAAAAAGTCCATACAGACAACATATGGTTCTTTGTGAAACTTTAGGTGTTGGCACCTTAGATTTCAATATTGACGCAGCCCAAAAAAGGGCTCTGGCAAAAAGTGGCTATGATGAAGTCATGGCCTTTTTTAAGAGGCCCAAGGAAACAGAAACACTGATAGATCAACTAATAGCACTTACTCTTTCAAATAGTGTAACGTCCGAGCCTGAGACGGAATCTAGCGGCCAACCTATTCTTCATTTAAAGAGAAAAGATGCCCAAGTACCAAATGCACAAAAAAAGGAAGAAGCAGCGCTTCAACCACCAGCTGTGAACCAACCCTTTTAATAGGAAGTACGCGGCCCAAGGATTTGACGAACAAGGCAATGTCTAAATACTGACTGTCTGCTTTTTTCTAAAATTTAGCCAAAATGGGATCCCTAGGGCTAACAATCCAATGGATAGTAGCACCATTTTAAAACCTGCAGCATAAATGCAAAATAGCGCAAAGCCTAGAGCGCCAAGCCCAACGATAAAAGAAACGATACCTGATTCTGAGGTGCGACTTTTAAAATAGCTTAATACGCAAAAGACATAAATTAATAAGATTAGCGTAATTGAGATATCAATAATCTGATTAAATTGCTCAACTAAGTTAGCCTGCAATGAAATGATAAGCAAAGGCAACGTACACATGGATGAGATAATCAGACTCATGTAGGGTGTGCCTTTCTTGTCTTCTTTAGCAAACACTTTTGGAAATAAATTTTGTATAGCCGCCCCCTGCGCAATTCTGCTAACGACAAGCGTCCAACCATTAAACGAGCCAAGGCAGCAGATAATGGCTGACAGAGAGATAATTAATG